>JAJCXL010000396.1 GCA_029263435.1 Acidobacteriota bacterium
CGTCATCAAAGAGAAAAGCTAGCAGAAAAACAGTAGCGTTGACAAGAGGTTACAAGGCTCGTAACCGGTAACGGTAACCGCAATTTACTCCCCGCAGACCTCACGGCATGCGAACCTCCACTCGGCCCGCGGGTTGACACATCATCGACGACCACATCAAGACCGGCTCGACCCGCGGGCCTTCTCGATGTGGCTCGGTGTTCAGAAACGTCGCGGGGGCGATAGGACGATCCACATCCGCTGCGGCTCACACGTTTGGAGGTGACCCTCGATTTGTTCCGAACCGCAATAGGCCGAGCCCGGAAAGACAGGCCGATCGGCCTGAGCGTCTCGGAGTTTCTGGACGCTCTGCCCGGTCTTTGGGCCAGCTTCGATGCCGACGGGCAACTGCTTCTCGTCAACGAGACCGGTATTCGGATCGTGGGGCACGTTCAAGACTGGTGGACGAACGCACTGTTCTCCGATCTCTACCCCGAGTCCGAGGCCGAACGGATCGTGGGAGACGCTCTGAACCGCGCGCTTGCCGCTGGACACTGGACGGGGCGAGCGATGCTAAGGACCGCGGGAGAGCGACTGTTGCCCACCGACCAGAAAATTCTCGCGCATCCGTCCCCGGACGGTGGCGCTCGCGCGTTCTCTCTCATCGCCACCCAGGCGTCCTCGGCCGAGGATCCGTCGTTGGCGGAAACCATGCGCAATCGACGAGAGAACGTCGTGGCAATGTCCCTGGGCATCGTGCACGACATGAACAATCTGCTCGCTCCCATCGCAGCCTACGCCAACCTCCTCACGGAGGGACCACTGCTCGACGCGCGCACGAGAACGTATCTTCTCGAGATCGAGACCGCCGCTCGGCGTGGCCGCGCATTGTCCAGCCGATTGCTGGACCTCGCGAAACAACGACCTATCGAGTGGACCCGAGTCGACATGATCGAGATCGCCACCGAGGTCTGCCACTCCCTGCGCGTGTCGCGTCCCGACCTCAACGTCGAGTTTCACACCGAGCTCGTGAGCGCCGTCGTCGAAGGCGATCCGGTGCAGCTCCATCAACTCGTCATGAACATCGGGAGAAACGCCACCGAAGCCCTCTCCGATCGCACCGGTCACGTCGAGTTGGCCCTTCGCGTGCTCGACGGCAAAGACCCGAGAGCTCTGGCCGACACGAAAGGAAAATGCCTAGAGCTGTGCATCTCCGACGACGGCCGGGGTATCGATGCCGCGGACGTCCCTCGAGTCTTCGAGCCCTTCTACACGACCCGGCCTTCCGGCTCCGGCCTCGGGCTTCGCCTCGCCCACGACATCGCCCTCGCGCACCGTGGTTTGCTCACGCTCGAGCATAGAAATCCGACGGGTGTTCTCGTCCGCATTCACCTACCGCTCGCCGAACCAAGCTGAGCACCGCGGCCCAAGCTAGGCGTGCTCTACGAACCGGCGAAACGCTTCCTGGCGGCGTAGTTTGCCGCTCGTCGTCCGGGGCAGCGCTGAGGGATTCACCACCAACACGCGCCCTGGGGCGATCCCGGTGCGTTCAGTCAGGGTCGACACGATGGATCGGCTCAAGTCCGGGTCCGTTCCGGCCGACTCGACCACGATGACGAGCGCGTCACCTTGCTCAGTAGACTCCGTCACGGCGACCACACTGCCCGAAGCAATGCCAAGAGAAAGCTCTAGGGCCTGCTCGAAGAAGTCCGGCGCATACACCTTTCCCCGAAGCACGAGCTTGTCGCGGTCGCGGCCCGTCAAGTACAGCTCGCCATCCTTCATGAAGCCTTCGTCTCCCGTATCGAGCCATCCGTCCGAAGAGACACCGCCCGGACGCCCCGAGGCATCGAGATAGCCGCTCATGATCGAGGGTCCGCGGATGAGGACTCGACCGACGGGACCTCCTTCGATCCTGACCTCGAAGCCATCGAGCGGCCGCCCGGCACTCACCACCGGATGACCGTGGAGCGTCTCGACTCGATAATCGCTTTCCAGATCCGAGAACGTCACTCCGAGCCCGGCTTCAGCGAGACCGTAAACCGGTGTCAGAGCTTTCTTGTCGAAGCCGTGGTTGTCGAACCGCTCGTGAAACTTTTGAAGCGTAGAGGCGGCGACGGTCTCGGCCCCGTCGAGCGCGACGCGCCAAGACGAGAGATCGACGCCTTCGAGCTCGTCATCCCGAATCCGATCGACGCACATCTGGTAAGCGAAGTTCGGGGCGGCGCTGATGGTGGCGCGAAAGCTCGAGATCGTCGAGAGCCACCGAGCCGGGCGTGCCACGAACTGCTCGGGCGACATGAGCGCCAGCGGCGTTTGTCTCACGAGGGACGTCATGAGCGAGCCTACGAGCCCCATATCGTGATAGAGCGGCAGCCACGAGACGATGCGATGAGAGTACCCGTTGCGCTCCGGATAGCTCCGCAGCACCCTGTCGGCGATGGCGCGAATGTTGGTGAGCACCTGACGGTGCGTCAGCGCGACCGCTTTTGGATCCGCAGTCGTTCCCGAAGAGAACTGAACCAGCGCGAGATCGTCAGGTTGACGACGGACGGGAGCAGCGAGGCATCGCGGGATCTCCAAGAGCCTCTTTTCTCCAAGCTCGCTCGGCGGCGGGGCTAGATCGCGAGCCCTCGGTTGGTCACTCACCACGAGCCGGATCCCGGCGCTTCGCACCATCTGATCGATCGATTCGTAGTAGTCCTGTGTCGGCCCGAAACGTCGCCGGAGCGGAAGGGAGACCGGCACCGCACCGGCGAGGATGGCCCCGAAAAATGCGTCGTAGAAATCGCGACCCGTCGCGATGGCCACTCCGACTCTGTCACCCGGGGCCACTCCCATCTCGGAGAGACCTCCGGCCACCTCACGGGATCGCAAAAAAATCGAGGCGTAGCTGTGATAGCGCGCATTACCGCCTCGAGCGATGAAGTGGACCCCTTGCGAGCTCTCCGCGGCGAGCGCGAGTGCTCGCCCGAGGGTATCTGCGAGCGTCACCGCGAAGACATCCGTCGCTCGACCAATGACACGACGTCGCCGACCGTTTGGAGCGACGTTTCATCTCCTTC
>JAJCXL010000397.1 GCA_029263435.1 Acidobacteriota bacterium
ACTTGAGACGGGCGCCGAGGTGGCCGACGGTCGCGCCGTAATGGATGACGGACTTCCCCTTTTGCTTTTCGAGCCAGGTGTCCATGGGAAAGATGCCAAGCTCCAACTCGAGCGCGGTGGTCACACCGTCGGCGAGCTGCAACTTTCGAGACACCTCATCTTGTCCATGCGCGTGGAGATCGATAAAGCCGGGCGCGACCACGAGACCGGAGGCGTCGATGGTGCGCCCACCTTCGAGCGGCTCTTCGCTGATGGCCACGATCTTTCCATCGGCGATGCCGACGTTGCGGATCGCGTCGAGTCCGGTCTCCGGGTCCATGACCCGGCCGCCGACAAGGACGGTCTCGATATCCTGAGCCCCGGCTAATGGCGCCAACGCGAGCGGAATGAAGAGAAGAGCGATTCGGAGCATGGCGGTTGTCCTTCCCGGCTTCGGCTTAATCCGTCACCGGCCGTCCATGGGCTCCGGAGTAGGAGTTTCCATCGATGCCGGGTCTTCGTCCTTCTCCAACGTATCGAGAACCTGACGCCACTCGAACTTGTCGCCGATACCGCGGACGTAATGATCCATCCACGCCATCTCGCTCACGGATTTGACGAGTCGATTGCGCGGATCCGGAATGCCGTGACTTCTGCCGGGATACATGAACAGCTCCGTGGGAACCCCGAGCTTCTTCAAAGCCATGTGAAGCTCCACCGATTGCGGGCTCGGCACTCGCGGGTCGCCTTCGACGACGTGCACCATCGTCGGCGTCTTTGCGTTCTTGATGTATTTCAGCGGCGACTGGTTCCAGTAAGGATCGAAGTTGTCATAGAGGAAGTCATCGCCGATATAGAACTGACGGTTTCTCTGGACGTCGCTTTGTGCATACATCGAGATCCAGTTCATCGTACCGGCGCCGGAGCTGATGGCTTTGAACCTGTCGGTATGCGTCAGAATCCAGTTCGACCAATGGCCGCCGGCGCTCCACCCGAGTGCCCCCATGCGGTCGCCGTCAGCGATGCCTTCAGCGATCAGATAGTCGACGCCCGTCATGATGTCGTCGAAGCCGAGGGTGAAATAGTCGCCGACGATATCGGTCCGATGAGCGTTCCCGTAATTGCGCGAGCCGCGATAGTTCGGTTTGAGCACGGCATAACCGGCACCCGCGTAGACCTGGGCGCCGTAACCGCCGTTGAACCGCAGCACGTCCGCGGAGGCCGGGCCACCGTGGATCGCGACGATGAGCGGATAGCGCCGGCCTTCGCGATAGCCGACAGGCTTGACGAGAACGCCTCCCACGGTCTTGCCATCGGTCGACTTCCACTGAATCTCGGACTCCTCGCCGAGCGCCATCTCGCGCACGACGGGATTCGCGTCAACGAGCTGCACCCAGGCCGAACGATCGGCGACCGCTCCTTCATTGGGCACCGTGAACACGGTCGGCGGTGTGCTCGGATCCTGATAGCCGATGAGAATAGCGCCGGAGTCCTCGTCTCGTCGGACATTCAGCACCGCGCGTTCGTCGGTTATCTGACGCACGGCACCAGTTTGGATATCGAGCGCATGAAGCTGGGTCGTCACAGTGACGCCTGCGTTGAAATACAACGTGCTCGCATCCTCGGACCAAAACCCAACTCTTAGGCTCTGATCGAAAGACGCTCCGAGTTTTCGGAAGGGCTCACCTCGGTTCGAGACTTGCCGGACATAGATGCGATTCTCGGTCATCGTGTAGCGCGTCATGTCGTCCGGAGCGGAGAACACGACCCACTGGCCGTCGGGGGAAACCGACAAGCCGCTCTCACCGACTTCGTAGTTCTCGGCGAGACGCTCGATGTGACCGGTCGACACTTCGAGGAGAAAAGGGTCCGCATAGAGACGCTGGGCCGTGATGTTGCGCTCGTAGCGCTCCGTGGAGCCCCCGGTGAACGTGACCCACTCCCCGTTCTTCGAGATATCGAACGACGCGACCGACACCTTGGGATCGTTCGTGAGCTTTGACGCCTGGTGCGTTTCCAACATCAACCGCCACAGATCTACCCGTGGGGTCTCCATGTTCTTCACGTCGACGCTGAACTTCTCTTTCCGACGTTTCGCGTCATCGACGTCATAGGACTCCGCCCGGGAGAAATAGATGCTTCGGCTATCCGGCGCCCACTTCCAATCTTCGACCCCGGCCGCGCCGTCCGTCAGCTTTTCCGCTTCGGCCTCGAAGAGATCGTCGACGGGCAAGCGATAGATCTGCTCGAGACCCTTCTCACCGCTTCGGTAGGCGAGCCAGCGCCCGTCGAGGCTGAAGGCGAAATCTGCGACTCCGTCTTCGGTCTTGGTGAGTCTCCGAGCCTCGCCCCCATCCGGGCGCATGATGTAGAGCTCGCTCGTCTTCTTGCCTCCAGAAGCATCCCGGTTCGAAAGGAGCCCGAAAAAGCTCCCGTCGCGAGCCCATTGCGGCGACGTCTCATCGTTGTCCGACGTGAACGTCATTTGGCGGCTCGAAGACACACCCTCGCTCATCGAGACGAGGTGGATGTCGGACTGCCGCTCGCCGTCGGCCCAGTCGGTCGTGCCTACCGTGTAGAGCATCCACGACCCGTCGGGAGAGGGCGTCCACGAGCCCGGCCGTGCGAAAAGCTGCACGTCGAGAAACGTCATCGGACGAAGGGTGTCCTCTTGCGCGGGGACGGGTCCGGCAGCAACGACGGAGACGAAAAGAGCGATGGAGATCGGAAAGAGTTTCACGAGAGGCCTCCCTGGGGCTGAGAGTTGAACGAAAGTCATACTATCATCGCTGTTACGTGAGTTCAGAACCTTCTATAGAACGTCCCTACGGCTGGGTCGTCGTCGTCGCCTCCCTTTTGGTCATGACCCTCGGGGCCGGCGGCTATTACGTCGTCATCGTCGGTCTCACCTTTGTGGCGGATGACTATGGTGGGGTCCGTTGGATCCCTTCGCTCGCCTATTCGTTCTCCGTTCTGGGAATGGGCCTCGGCGGCATCTTTATCGGAAAATGGACCGACCGCATCGGAGTGGGAACGCCCGCGACCCTGGGATCGCTTTCGATCGTCGCCGGAGCGACCATCGTCAGCGCGACATCGAGCCCTTGGGTCCTCCTCGCCAGCCACGGCATCTTGGTAGGCCTGTTGGGAAACGCCGCGTTGTTCTCGCCCCTCATTGCCAACATCGCCCGCTGGTTCGACCGACGGCGCGGGCTCGCGGTGGCCATCGTCGCCAGCGCCCAGGGTCTCGCGGGCGCTGTCTGGCCCGCAGTCTTCCGGCGGATGATCGAGACGTCGGGTTGGCGGGACGCTTACCGGAGCTACGCGATCTTCGCTCTGGTCACGATGGTTCCGCTGACGCTTCTTCTTCGCCCGCGGCCTCCCGTGGTCGAGGAAGGAAGCTCGAGCCACCCGTCGCGACAAGCGGATCGAATCCTTGGGTTCACACCCGCATTCGTATTGTTCGCCCTATGTCTCGCTATCGTCGGATGTTGCGTCGCGATGGCAATGCCCATCGTTCATGTCGTCGCCCACACGACCGACCTCGGCTTTCCTCTTGCTCGTGGCGCCGAGGTGCTCGGCATATTGTTAGGGTGTGCGTTTTTTAGCCGGATTGCTTGGGGTGCGCTAGGCGATCGCCTCGGAGGTCTCCCAGTATTGATGGCGGGATCGATGTGTCAAGCAATCGTCCTTTCCGCCTATCTCTTCGTGGACACGCTCAACGGCCTCTAC
>JAJCXL010000398.1 GCA_029263435.1 Acidobacteriota bacterium
GTCTCGATCTTCTTCGCGGCCGAAAAGCCGCTCCACGACCGTCCTCGCCGTCCGTCGCGATGGTCGGACCGCCGTTGCCGCCGACGGCCAGGTCACTCTGGGTGACACCGTGATGAAGCAAGGCGCGAAAAAGCTTCGGCGTTTGTCGGACGGCAACGTCGTCGCCGGATTTGCGGGTACGACGGCCGACGCGCAGGCGTTATTTTCGAAGTTCGAAGCCAAGCTGCAGGAGTTTCGTGGGAATCTCGAGCGCGCCGCGGTGGAGCTTGCGAAAGATTGGCGGACGGACCGAGCCCTTCGTCGCCTCGACGCTCTTCTCGTCGTCGCGGACAAGAGCCACATCCTGCTGCTTTCCGGAAACGGCGAACTGATCGAGCCCGATGACGGCGTTCTCGCCGTGGGCTCGGGCGGACCCTACGCGCTCGCTGCCGCCCGCGCGCTCATGGTGCATACGAAGCTCACCGCGAGTGAGATCGCCAAAGAAGCCCTCGCGGTGGCCGCCGGGATCTGTGTTTATACGAATGAGCATGTGACATTGGAGGAGCTCTGAGCGCTTCGCGCCGAGCTGACGAACCTCATGGTTTTCTACCTTCCCGAGTCGACCGAAGACGAGCCTACGCTCGACCAGCTCACCCCTAGGCAAACGGTCACGGAGCTCGACAAGTACGTTGTCGGGCAGAAAGACGCGAAACGGGCCGTGGCGGTCGCTCTCAGAAATCGGATGCGCCGTCTGAAGCTCCCGCCGGAAATGGCGGATGAGGTAGCGCCGAAGAACATCATCATGATCGGTCCGACCGGAGTCGGCAAGACCGAGATCGCTCGCCGCCTCGCGCGGCTTTCGAGCTCACCGTTCATGAAGATCGAGGCGTCGAAGTTCACGGAAGTCGGCTATGTGGGCCGTGACGTCGAGTCGATGATTCGCGATCTCGTCGAGCTCTCGGTCGACATGGTTCGTGAGGAGAAGCTCTACGAGATCCAAGACAAGGCCGAAGAGAACGCGGAGGAGCGGCTGCTCGATCTCTTGTTGCCCCCGTTGCGCCCGGCGGATTCGCCCGACGCGGAGACCGGTGCCACGCCGTCCGAGATCCCTCCGCCGCAAGACTTCAAGCAGACGAGAGACAAGCTGCGCGAGAAGTTGAGAGAAGGCAAGCTCGACGAACGCTCGGTCGAAGTCGATGTCCGCGAGCGTCTCACTCCATCGCTCGAAGTCATCTCCGGCGCCGGCGTCGAGGAGATGGACATCAACTTGAAGGACATGCTCCCCGGTTTGTTCGGCGGCCGTACGCGCAAGCGCGACATGAAAGTGCCGGAAGCGCTGGAGTTCCTGATTCAAGAAGAGGAGCAAAAGCTCGTGGACCCGGAACAAGTAGCCCGGCTCGCGGTGGAGCGCGCGGAGCAATCCGGCATCGTTTTCATCGATGAAATGGACAAGGTCGCGGGACGAGAAGGCGGACATGGACCCGACGTTTCTCGCGAAGGTGTGCAGCGAGACTTGCTGCCGATCGTCGAAGGCACGTCCGTGACCACCAAGCACGGCATGGTGCGTACGGACCACATCTTGTTCATCGCGGCGGGTGCGTTTCACGTCGCGAAACCCTCGGATCTGATCCCGGAGCTTCAAGGACGCTTCCCCATCCGGGTCGAGCTGTCGTCTCTCTCTCACGAAGACTTCGTGCGCATTCTCAGAGAGCCCAGAAACGCTCTCTTGAAGCAATACCGTGCGCTTCTCGCGACGGAAGGGATCGTGCTCGATTTCACCGACGACGCGGTCGAAGCAATTGCGGCCTACTCGATGACCGTCAACGAGCGCACTGAGAACATCGGAGCCCGACGCCTACATACGATCATGGAAAAGGTGCTGGACGACCTCCTGTTCGAAGCACCCGAGATCGCTCAGAAGAAGTGGTCCATCGACGGCGAATACGTCAAGAAAATGCTGGAAGATATTGCGAAGGACGACGACCTCTCTCGCTATATCCTGTAGGCGAAGGCGCTTGCGTCTCGTCGTCCTGAGCGCGCTTCTACTCGCGCTCACCGCCTGTGGCCGGCGAGGCGATCCGCTACCGCCGCGACGTCCTTTTCCCGACGGAGCGAATAACGTGGCCGTGCGCCAAGAGGGCACTCGCATTCGTTTGTCGTGGACCGCACCGTCTCGGAACACGGACGGCACGACCGAAAAGCTAGAGCTCGCCGAGGTCGAGATTCGTCGCCAAGTCGTCGACATCAATGCTTTGGTCGAGGAGCAGACCCGTCCCTTCGAGCTCCCCCAAGACGACGAGACCGAAGACGAAGACACCGGCGATCTTCTCGAAGGCGACATCGAAGACCCCGGGACGCCCGCCGACCCGGAAACACCTCCTGAGGTCGTGCCCGCGGAGCCCGAGCCGAGCCCTGTAGAGCCTGCAGAGCCCGACGAGCCCGTCGTGGACCAGAGTCTCCCTGCGGTCGAAGGGCTGACGGAAGCAGGCGAGCTCGCTGAAGGCGAAGACCTGAAAGACTCGAGACTGAGAATCCCGGCGACGCCCGCGCTCGTCGTGCCGAACTTCGCACCCGAGTCACGACCGGTGGCGACGATGACATCGATCGAGCCGGGGGCTCCGATGAGCTTCGAAGAAGATATCGACCCGAGCTGGATCGGAAAGAGAGTTTCGTACGCGGTGATCTACACCAATCAGCGCAACCGTCGCGGTCCGCGCTCGCCCGTCGTGCAGATCGAGCCCGTCGTAGCCCTTCCGGTGCCGCTCCAACCCGCGGTCGAGGCTCGTGACGGCTACGTGTTGGTGACGTGGGCGGCCGGGGTGCCTTCCATCGTCGTCGCGCCGGAGCCTGAGCCGGAACTGGCGCCGGAGCCTTCGCCCGGGGCCGAAGAAAGCTCTGACATCGAGGAAGAGCTCCCGACCGGGCCGTTCTTCTCGGTGTTTCGCCGCGCGGCCAATGTGCCGGACTATCCGGTGAACCCGATCCATGCGGTGCCGGTGACACAGACCGAGTTTCGCGATAGCGCCGTCGCTTTCGACGTGGAGTCCTGCTATGTCATCCGGGAGGTCGCCGCGCCGCCGCCGGCTCCGGTGATCGAGCCGGAGATCGACCCTCTGGACACGTTGACCGACACGCTCGAGCAAAGTGTTCCCGAAGACGTCGCCGCCGCTGCCGCGGATCTGCAAGCTCCCGCAGGACAGGCTGACTTGGCCGTCCCCACGGATCTGGCCGACGCGGCCGTCCCCACGGTTCAGACCGACGAACCGCTCGGTTCGGAGGACGCGGCGGCGCTGGAAGCGCCGATCGAGATTCCCGAGTTCATCGTGCCATCGATCCCGCCGCTCACGAACACCGCGAAAATCGAAAGCGATCCATCGGACGAGGTGTGCTTGACGCCCGTCGACGTGTTCGCGCTACCCGCGCCGGTCGGTCTCGTCGCGGTCTCATCGGAGAGCAGTGTGTTGCTGACCTGGAACGATGTGGAGCAAGACGAGCTGTCCGGCTATCGGGTCTATCGGCGGGAGAGCGACCAGGCGGACTTCGAGCTTTTGGGCGAAGTCGTCGTTCCGAGCTTCACCGACGCTGGAGTCGCGGCCGGCACGACCTATTTCTACGTCGTCACCGCGCTCGACGACGCGGCGCAAGTGAACGAGAGCCCGCGTGGCGCGCCTGCCGAAGTTCGCTTCGAGCCCCCTTGAGCCGGTCTTTCATCCCAAGCCTCGGCTCATCGAGTTGTTATAGTACGGGCAGATTTTAGAAGGAGATCTCATGAAGTTTTTCCTGGATACCGCAAATGTAGACGACATCCGTGAGCTCTCCGCGATGGGATTGGTCGACGGCATCACGACCAACCCGA
>JAJCXL010000399.1 GCA_029263435.1 Acidobacteriota bacterium
CGCGACCAACATGGGCGTGAACATCGAGACGTCCTGGGAAGTCGACCTGTGGGGGCGGGTACGTGCGGAGACGCGCGCCTCGATCGCGGGCTTTCAGGCCACCGCGGCCGAGCTCGATGCGGCGAAGCTGTCGATCGCCGGTCAAACCGCCAAGGCGTGGTTCGCCGCGGCCGAGGCCACCGAGCAGCTCCGGCTGGCGGAAGCGACGCTCGAGAGCTTCCGTGGATCGACGGACCAGGTAAGGCAGCGTTACGAGGTGGGGGTGCGGCCGTCGCTGGACTATCGATTGTCGCTCGCCAACCTGAACGCGGCGGAGGCGAATCTGGAGACCCGCCTCCGTCAGCTCGATCTCGCGAGACGCCAGCTCGAGCTCCTTATTGGTCGCTACCCAGCGGCGGAGCTTCAGGCGGCATCGAGTCTGGGTGCGACGCCCCCCGAGATCCCGGCAGGGATCCCGGCCGAGCTCGTCTCGAGGCGACCGGACTTGACCGCAGTCGAACGACGACTCGTCGCATCGGGTGAGCTGGTGTCCGTCGCCAAAGCGGCTCGCTACCCCAGAATCAGCCTCACCGCCAGCGGCGGCACCGCCACCGCGGCGCTCACGGATTTGCTCGACGGCGGTTTCGGCGTTTGGAGCCTTGCGGGCGCGCTCGTGCAACCTCTCTTTCAGGGAGGGCGGATCACCGGGAATATTGCGCGGGCCGAAGCGGCGGAGCGTGAGGGTCTCAACGGCTATGTTTCCGCTGTCCTGTCCGCGTATTTCGAAGTCGAGCGCGCTCTTGCCGCAGGGGCTTTTCTCGAGCGTCAAGAGTCCGCCCTCGGGGAAGCTTCACGTCATTCGAGAGCGGCCGAGGCACTGGCCGACGAGCGCTACCGGACCGGCCTCGAGGGCTACGTGACGGTGCTCGAAGCACAACGTCGTTCCTTCGACGCGGAGAGCGCGCACATTTCGGTGCGCCGACTGCGCATCGACAACCGCATCGACTTGTTTCTGGCGTTGGGCGGCGGGTTCGATCGAAAAACACATCCGGAGCTCGCGGCGGAAACCCCGAATAGCGAAGCCGAGTCCCACAGGTGACTAGCAGATGAGTATCAAGACGAAGAACCTATTGATGAGAGTCGTTCTCCCTCTGGTGGTGGTGGCGGCTGCCGTCGGGGTAGCGATCTCGATGGTGGTCCTGAAGCCGGAGGTTCCGACGACCGCGCCGGTCTTCGCACCGCCGCTCGTTCGGGTCGCCACGGTCGAGCTCGATGACCGACGGCTGAGCGTCAAGAGTCAAGGCACCGTGGCCCCCCGGGCCGAGAGCCAGCTCGTCCCGGAAGTCGCCGGTCGGGTCACGTGGGTCTCGGACTCCTTTGCCTCGGGCGGGTTCTTCGACAAGGGCGAGCCACTCGTTAGGATCGATCCCTTCGACTTTGAGCAAGCCGTTGTCGCCGCGCGGTCGGAGCTCGCGAGGAGCGAGCTTCGGCTCGCTCAAGAGCAAGCCGAAGCCCAGGTCGCTGAGCGCGAGTGGAAGGAGCTCGGCCAGGGCGACGGCAATCCTCTGACGTTGAGAGTGCCGCAACTCGCCGACGCAGGGGCCGCGGTCGATGCGGCCCGCGCCGGGGTCGATCGTGCCGAGCGCAACCTCTCTCGTACTCACATCCGTGCTCCCTACGCCGGACGGGTCCGCCGGAAAAACGTCGATGTCGGACAGTTCGTCGTGAGCGGGGCACCGATTGCGACCATCTACTCCGTCGACGCCGCCGAGATACGATTGCCCCTTCCCGATGACGAGCTCGCCTTCGTCGACCTTCCCTTGACCTATCGAGGCGGCGGTGCACCGTCCCTTCGACCTCCGGTCGTGCTCTCCACATTGTTCGCAGGAGAGCTTCACGTGTGGCGTGGTCACATCGTACGCACCGAGGGCGAGATCGACCCCGCGACCCGCATGGTGCACGCTGTCGCCCGGGTCGATAATCCCTATGCGCCTGGCGAGAACCCGAGCCGGCCGCCTCTCAACGTGGGTATGTTCGTCCAGGCGGAGATCGAGGGCAAGCTCGTGGAGGGGGTCGCCGCGCTGCCGCGTCCCGCACTTCGAGCCGACAATCAAGTGTGGGTCGTGGACGAAGACAGTCGTTTGCGATTCAGAGATGTAGAGATCTTGCGAGCGACGGAGACCGAGGTCATCGTTGGGAGTGGGTTGTCGGCGGGTGAGCTCGTGGTGCTGTCACCGCTCGACGCCACCACGGACGGGATGGCGGTCCGCATTGCCGACGAGCAGGGGAAATCGTTATGAACGGGGCCATTGATTGGTTCGCCAGAAATCCCGTCGCAGCTAACTTGATGATGGTGCTCATCCTTGCGGGTGGGCTCATGAGCGCCGCGACCACGAAGCGAGAAGTGTTCCCCGAGATGAATATGGACATCGTCACGGTCGAGGTCCCTTATCTCGGAGCTGCCCCCGAAGAAGTCGAAGAAGGGGTCTCGGTGCGGATCGAGGAGGCCATTCAAGGCATCGATGGCGTCAAACGCATCACGTCCACCTCCGCGGAAGGCATGGGGCAAGTCGTCGTCGAGCTCGACACGGGAGCCGATGCCTCGCGAGTCGTCGATGACGTGAAGTCGCGCGTCGATGCGATCGATACGTTTCCTGCCGAGACCGAAAAACCGATCGTGCGCGAGATTACCAATCGACGGAGCGTGCTCGCGGTCGCGGTGTCCGGCCCGGCGGACGAGACGACTCTCAAGCGGCTCGGCGAACGGGTTCGAGATGAGATCTCTGCCATCGACGGGATCACTCTCGTCGAGCTCAACAATGCGCGACCCTATGAGATCGCGGTCGAAGTGTCGGAAGACGCCCTCAGGAGTCATGGGCTCACTTTCGATCAAGTGGCCCGCGCCGTAAGGATGTCGTCTCTCGATCTTCCCGGCGGCTCGGTCAAGACCGAAGGCGGCGAGGTATTGCTGAGAACAAAAGGCCAAGCTTATATCGGGCGCGAGTATGAGTCTCTCGTGCTCTTGACCCGTGCGGACGGCACGCGCATCAAGCTTGGCGATATCGCCACGGTCGTCGACGGCTTTGCGGAGACGGATCAGAAGTCGCGCTTCGACGAACAGCCCGCGGTCTCGGTCGCTGTCTTTCGTACCGCGAATCAGAGTGCTCTCGACATCGCGGACAAAGTGCACGCCTATGTCGAGGAAGCGTCCCCGCGGATGCCGGAAGGTATCGAGCTTACGGTGTGGCAAGACCAGTCGAAGACGCTTCGCGATCGGCTGAGCTTGCTCCTGCGAAACGGCGCCGGCGGGCTCGCGCTCGTGTTTCTCAGCTTGATGCTGTTTCTGAGGCTCCGTCTCGCGTTATGGGTGAGCATGGGTATCCCCATCTCTTTTCTGGGTGCGATGTGGCTCGTGCCTGCGTTCGGCGTCTCCATCAATTTGATGTCTCTATTCGCATTCATCGTCGTGCTGGGTATCGTCGTCGATGACGCCATCGTCGTCGGAGAGAACATCTACACCCATCAGCAACAACACAAACAAGGGCTCAAGGGCGCCGTCGAGGGCGCGAAGGAAGTCGCGGTTCCGGTCACGTTCGGCATCCTCACCACTGTCGCGGCGTTCGCGCCCATGCTGTCGGTCGAAGGCGTGATGGGGAAGTTCATGCGGGTCCTGCCTCTCATCGTGATCCCGTGTTTGTTGTTCTCCTTTCTCGAGTCAAAGTTCATCCTTCCGTCCCATCTAGCGCATATCGGAAAAAAAGAGCTATCGGGTGAGTCCTCTGTCTGGCTGCGGTTCCAGTCGCGCTTCGCGGACGGTCTCGCGTGGTTCGCCCAACACGTCTATGCGCCCTTTCTCGAAAAGGTTCTCCAGTTCCGATATTTGAGTCTCGCGGTGGCCAGCGGGATTCTGATTGTGACCTTTGGGATGGTCGCCGCAGGCTTCGTCGCCTTCGACTTCATGCCGGCGGTGGAGGCGGACTACGTCGCCGCGACGCTGACCATGCCTCAGGGAACGCCCGTCGAGGTGACTTCGAGCGCGGTGGAGCGGCTGGAAACGGCGGCCACGGAGCTCAGCCGAGAGCTCGAAGAAGAGATCGGGACCCCGATGTTTCGGCACGTCTCGGCTTCGGTCGGCGACCAGCCCTATACCGTGGCTCAAGGCGCGATGTTCGGCTTCGGCGCGGCACCGTCTGGCTCCCATCTCGGGGAAGTCACGATCGAGCTGACCCCTGCGGAGCTTCGAGGCGGGGTCGGAAGCGAGGAGCTCGCCAGACGCTGGGAAGCCAGGGTCGGCTCCATTCCGGATGCGGTCGAGCTCAAGATGACGGCATCGGCTTTCTCCGCCGGGGAGGATATCAATGTGGAGCTCACCGGTGGCTCGCTCGATCAGCTGAGCGCAGCAGCGCAGGAGATTCAATCCCGCCTTCACGAATATGCCGGAGTGTCGCAGATCTCGGATACGTTCCGGACGGGCAAGCGTGAGGTCAAGCTCAACATCAAGCCGCAGGCGGAAGTACTGGGATTGACTCTGACCGATCTCGGGCGGCAAGTGCGCCAGGCGTTTTACGGCGAGGAGGCGCAACGCATCCAGAGAGGTCGCGATGACATTCGCGTCATGGTCCGCTACCCATTTGACGAGCGCACCTCGCTCGGCAATCTCGAGAACATGCGCATCAGAACACCTTCGGGAGGGGAAGTGCCTTTCAGCCAGGTCGCAGAGCTCGACTACGGTCGTGGGTTCTCCACCATTCGTCGCGTCGATCGCAAGCGAGCGGTGAGCGTGACCGCGGATGTCGATGCCAACGTCGTCGCG
>JAJCXL010000400.1 GCA_029263435.1 Acidobacteriota bacterium
AGGAGAGGGGGACTTGCGCAGCTTACCGGGGTTGACGTCGAAGAACTGACCCGGCACCGTCATGACTCGATGGTCGAGCGCTTTTCGAGGGAGCCCCAGCAATAGAACGTGCCGAGAGGTTTGTGTGCGAAGCGCACGCCCAAAGCCTCGAGCGCGTCCAACATCGTGCTTCGTTTTCGCGAAGACGTCTCTGACGGCAGTGGTCTCCTGGTCGGCTTTCGCCGGCTCGAGGGCTTCGAGGGCCGCTCGCTGGGCCACCCGTGACGGGCCTCCGTCGAGGGCGGACGCCGTACGCGCCAAGCTCTCCACGATGTCGGGCGGGCCCAGGGTCCACCCGATGCGCCATCCTGGGTAGCGAAAGCTCTTCGTGAGGCCGTCGAAACGCACGATCGATCGCGGTCGACGTCCTCGATGAATGGAGCCGCGCTCACGGGGCCGTCGGCAGGTGTTCCATCGGGCGTGTAGATGAAGTGAGAGTAGAACTCGTCCAGCAAGAGCGTGAGACGACGCTCGCGGCTGAGTCTTACCCAGCGGGCCAAGTCGTCTCCTTGCAAGCGGAGCGCCCGTCGGATTGCACGGATTCGAAACCACGAAGGCTCCGAAATCGTGCTCGCTCAGCTCTTTTTACGAGATGGAGGTTGAGCATGTCTTCATAGGCGGTGTAGTCGGGGTTTGATAACCGACGCTGGTCGTGCCGAGTGCTACCATCGCTCGCGATAGAGCGAGTCTTCCGCCCTGGGCGATCGCGACGTTCTCCGCGCTTCGTGGACGACGAAGATGACGCCCATGAAAGGGACTTCCCGAAACGCGGCTAGGTTCGATGGTGTTGCATGTATGGTGACAGAGTCCTCGAAAAGGGGATCCTATAAGATGAGCGAGCTTGAAGCACGACAAACTCACGCGCGGCGCTTTCGCGCTTACCCTCTCGTTGTCGGCGCTTTGGGGCGGCAACCCCGTCGCGGTGAAAGCCGGCTTGAGGGACGCTCCGCCTCTGAGGCTCGGGCTGTTCCGCTTCCTCATCGGCGCCGTGGTCGTAGTGGCGGTCGCTGTCTTTCGCAAGCGCTCGCTCCGTATCGAGCCCGGGGAGTGGATGCCGCTGGCAGGCCTGGGAGTCTTGTTCTCATCCCAAGTCATCTTGATGAACCTCGGACAGGATCACACCAGTGCCGGTCATGCGGCCGTGATCATGAGCGCTTACCCTCTGTGGACGGCGGTCTTCGCACACTTTCTCGTACCCGGGGACAAACTGACCGCGAAAAGGCTCGTCGGCGCGCTCATTGCCTATTCCGGAGTCGTCGTTGTCTTTGGAGCGAGCTTGAAGCTCGAGACCGGTGCCGGCCTGATCGGAGATGGGCTGCTCGTCGTCTCCGCGCTCTTGCTCGGCGCCCGTCAGATCGTGCTCTCGCGATCGTCGCAGGGAATCTCGATTGAGAAGCTGCTGCTCGCGCAAGCTGTGGCGGGAGTGCTGGGCTTTGGAGCGCTCAGCCTTTGGTTCGAGTCCGAGCCGACGACTTTTACCGCGAGCCTCGTGGGCGCGCTGCTTTATCAAGGCGTCGTCATCGCGGGCGTCGCGTTCTTCGTACAAACGTGGCTGCTGAAGAATTTCCCTCCGTCTCGGGTCACGACCGTTTATTTGACCCAACCGCTGTTCGGCGTGAGCTTCAGCTGGCTCGTGCTGGGTGAGGCGGTAGGCCCCGAGCTCTTTCTCGGCGCGCCACTCGTCATCGCCGGCTCCTACTTCGTCCAACGCCACACCTAGCGCGCTCGTCGAATAGAAACTCCCGAATCGGCTTTGAATAATGGACCTGGTCCATTTATTTCGAGATTCGTTTCGGTGAAACTCTTAGGAATGGTGGCAATAGGCTGGCGTGCGGCTCCGTTTGTTAGGAGCCGTAGCTGGTGATGCCGACGTAGAGGATGTTGAGCGCCACAGTGAACACGACGCTGAAGAGCCGGCCGAAAACGACCCACGCGAGGACGATGCCCATCATCCCAAACCCGGATTGACGGAAGAGGTCCAGAAACGACCGCGCCTTCTCTTCGGACATGAAGATCGTGACGCCCACGTTTCCGTCGAGAGGCGGTACCGGGAGCAGATTGAACGTGCCGAGGATCAAGTTCAAGATGAAAAGGACGCTCAAGAAGATCGCGAGCAAGGCGCCGAATCCGCTCGGGTCCGTCGCTTCCACGATCCGAGTGAACGAGACCGAGGCGGGTGGCTGGAACGTGCCTATGGCCAAGCCCGCGCGGATCCCGATGGCGCCTATCAGCATCAGGACGAAGTTCGCCGCGGGTCCGGCCAGCGCCATGCGCGCGGCGCGGTGTGGATGACGGTACGCCCACATGGGGTCGTAGGGTGCGCTCGCCCATCCCATCATCCACCCTCCGTAGAAGTAAGACAGGAGGGGCACCAGCACCATCCCGAAAGGCTCGCGTTGAATGTGCGGGATTGGGTTGAGCGTTACTTGCCCGCTCGCGGTCGGATCGCCACCCAGCTTCGCCACCAGCGCATGCGCGCCTTCATGACACGTCGTCGAGAACAAAAAGACGACGAACCAAATCAGGCCGATGGTGACGGTGTCGATCGTAGGCTCCAACGCGTTACCTCGAGGTTAGTTCTTCGGTGCTCTCTCGACGGGCTCCAAGCTCACGCCTTGGAGGCGCTGATTGATTGCGCCCAGGTCATCCTCCATCAGGGTTTGGAGCTTGGATAGGTGAGAGGCGAGCTCTGCGGAGAGCTCTTCGAAGACTTTGTGCGCACCATCTGTAGGTTTCGCGTCGCCCGTCTCTACGCTCCGCCTGAGAGAGGCGAGACGGTTGTTGAGCTTGATCGCGAAGTTCAGCGGGTCCTGGTTGCTTTGATTCTTGACCTGATAGAGATCTTGCTCGATCTCGGAGATCTTCTCGATGAGATCACGACCGGAGGTCTGAAGCTCTGGATTGGCCGACGCTTCGAGCCGCTCCTCGAGCTGGTCACGGACACTGCGAATATCGATCACGGCTTCGTTCGCCGCGGTCGTCTTGTCGCGGATCTGGCTCGCGAGATCGAATTGCGCTTCCAGATCGGCTTGGGTGACTCCGTCCAGCCTCGGATCCATCGCGACCTCGAAGTCGACCGTTTCTGACATCTCATTGACCGTCACGCGGGCCTGATACTTTCCCGGAGGCGCTTTCGGTCCGGATTCCGGCCGACCGCTCCAGATGATCATGCCCTCGAAGGTGGTCGCGCCTTGATAACGCTGGTTCCACTCGAACCGATTCAGCCCGGCCGCCGTTGTAGGAATGGTAGAGCGAGGGGCGCGGAAAAAGCTGAAATCCGCCTCCTGATCACTCACCGGCTCGGTCCCCTCGAACGTGTCCACGACGGTGCCGCTGCTATCGAGGATCTCGACCACGACCTTGTCCACTTGCTCGGCAAGAAAGTACTGGATCGCCGCGTTCGTTAGCCCACGGATCGCGGGCTCGTCCGGCTCGAACACGGTCAGGTTCTGTGAATACACCGAGGTACTGAGCTTGCGTAGGGGCTCGATGTCGTCGAGGATCCAAAAGCCGCGTCCGTGAGTCCCCAGCACGACATCGGCGTCCTTCACCTGGAGGTCGCGAATGGGCGTATCGGGGAGGTTGAGCTGGAGCGACTGCCAGTGATCGCCTGCGTCGAAAGAGACATAAGCCGCGTGCTCCGTCCCAAGAAAGAGGAGGTTTGGATTGACGTTATCTTCGCGGATCGCCCGGGAGAAGTGTCCGGGTTTGATGCCCTGGACGATCTTGGCCCAGGTCTTTCCGTAGTCCGTGGTCCTGAAGACGTAGGGCTCACGATCATCGACTTGATAGCGGTTCGCGGCGAGATAGGCCGTACCCGGCGTGTGCTTGGATTCATCGATGATCGAGACCCGGCTGAACTTCGGCAGATCGGTGGGTGTGATGTCGTCCCAGCTGCTGCCGCCGTTTCGAGTGATGTGAACTTTGCCGTCATCCGAGCCCGCCCAGATCGTGTCGATGTCGTGAAAGGACGGAGCGAGAGCGAACACGGTCGCGTAGATCTCCGGTCCGTTCATGTCCATCGTCAGGATGCCGCCCGTGTCGCCGAGCGTTTCAGGATCGGCGTAGGTTAGGTCGGGACTGATTTTTTCCCAGCTCTGTCCGTCATTCGTCGTCTTCCAGACGTGTTGTGACGATGTGTACAAGATGTTCTCGTCGAGAGGGGAGAAGACGATGGGAAACGTCCACTGCCACCGTTCGGGGAGCGCTGACGCGGGTTCACCCGAGAAGAATCGTGGGTAGACCTGGATGTCGCGAATCTGTCCGTTGGCCCGGTTATACCGCGTGAGCAACGCGCCCTGGCTACCCGCATAAAAGATATCGAGCTTGGAGGGGTGCTGGGTGATGTAGCCGCTCTCACCGCCGCCCGCCGAATACATCCAGCCATGATTTGCGCCGCGGGCCAACATGTTGTCCCACCCGTCACTAGGGATGCAGATGGTCGAGTTGTCCTGCTGAGCGCCGCACACGTGATAGGGGACGTCATTAGTGACGTTGACGTGATAGAGCTGGGTCGTGACGTAGTGCTGCTCCGTCCAGGTCTCCCCGCCGTTGACCGAGACGTTCCCGCCGCCATCGTTCGAGTTACACATGCGCGCCGGATTGTTGGGGTCGATCCATAGGTCGTGCTGATCGCCGTGAGGAGGACGGATGACGATATCGAACGTCTCTCCGCCATCGACGGACTTGTAGAAGCCCGTATTCAGCGCGTAGACCGTGTCCCGGTCCTGCGTGTCGGCGTAGATCCGCGAGTAGTAGAACGCGCGCTGACGAAGCTTGCGCTCGTCGTTCGTGCGCCGCCACGTGGCCCCGCCGTCTTCAGAGCGGAACACGCCGCCTTCGTTCGCTTCCACGATGGCCCAGACGCGGTCCGAATCGACCGGTGATACCGTCACTCCGATCTTTCCGACCGGACCTTCGGGCATGCCGGGGTTCGCGGTGAGTTCGACCCAGGTGTCGCCGCCGTTTTCTGACTTGTATAGACCCGAATCGGGCCCGCCGCCCCACATCTTCCACGCCTTGCGGTAGACCTGCCACAAAGAAGCGTAGAGGATTCGGGGGTTTCGTCGATCGATGATCAAATCCGCCGCGCCGGCTTTGTCGCTCTTGTAGAGGATCTTCTCCCACGTGTTGCCGCCATCGGTCGAGCGATACACCCCGCGCTCTTCGTTGTCGCCGTAGACGTGGCCGAGCACGCCGACGTAGACGATGTCGGGATTGGTCGGATGGATCCGAATGCGCGACACCGCCTGGGACTCAGGAAGCCCGAGATAGCGCCACGTCTTGCCGCCGTCGGTCGATTTATAGACGCCGTCGCCTTGAGTGATGCTGCCTCTCAGCTGGGTCTCACCCCCACCTATATAGATGATGTCGGGGTTCGTTTCGGCCACCGCGACCGCTCCGATCGACGAGCTCGAGATCTTGCCGTCGGTGACGGGAAACCAGCTCCCACCGCTGTCCGTCGTCTTCCACAAGCCGCCACCGGTGGCGCCGAAATAGTACTCGTTCGGACGTCCGGGGCTACCGGTGCATGACAGCGAACGGCCGCCACGCATGGGGCCGATGTTCCGCCACTGGAGTCCGGGGAACAGATCGGGCTTGAAATCGACGTTTTGTGCGAAGGCGGGAGCCCCCACGAGAAGCGTGACGAGGAAAGTGTAGACGAGTTTCATGAGACGTCTCCTGGTTTGACGAGGCGGGTGACCGGCGAAAGGATAAGACGGAAGCTCGGCTACGCGCAAGCTAGCTGGGCAGAGTCAACGAAAAAAGGCGCGGTCCGTTCGGCTCAATCTCCATTTTCGTCGGTCGTCGTCCGCGTTGGAATCATGCTCTTCGGGGGTGCCAAGGGTCCAGGGTCGACCACGGTTCGGGTTTTGAGATTGTAAACGACGCCTGGGGTGAGCACGGAATAGAGAACGTTGGTCAGCGCGAACGGAGTGCGGTTCTCCGCATAGCCGATATGGTTGATCTGGATCGAGCTGCCGTCGACCACGATGACGGTCGCTGCGCCGATGACGGTGGCGGTGGTCTCATCCTCGATGAGCAGCCCGGTGTCCTCCTCGATGCCCAGGCCCAGGATCTTTGGATTGGTCGCGACGGCGTGTACGAGGCGAGAAATCCGTGACCGCTGCACGAAGTGCGTGTCGAAGATCGTATCCTGGATGAGACCGAGTCCTTTGGTCATCTCGAGCCCGCCCTTGCGATAGGACAAGAATCGATTGTTCTGGAAGATCATGAGCTCTGGGATGACGGCGGCGCCCGCAGAAGTTCCGGCGACGACACAGCCTCCGGCTCGATAACGAGCGACCAGTGCTTGATGGAGCGGGGTGCCGCCAATGAGAGACGACAGGCGGAGCTGGTCTCCCCCGGCGAACATGAAAAGCGTCGCGTCAGCAACGACCTGGCAAATCTCCGGGGAGTCCGCATCGGAGCGCTCTCCAATGTGAATGGTCTGAATGGAGGCGGGGTCGAAGGCGGAAAATAGTTCTTTGTAGTCACGAGCGCGTTCGCCGGGTGTATCGCTCGCTGTCGGCACGACGACGATGCGAGATTCTTTGCCGCCCGCCCGCCGAACCATTTCTCGGAACATCGTCGAGTCTGGAGATCGGTCTTCGTTTCCTCCGATTGGGATCAAGACACGAGGCTTTCGGGTGAGCTCCGGCATTTGGGTTTTCCCTACTGATGGAGCTCGTCGAGCCTCCAGCTTTGCTATCTCAGCATCCGCCACTGTATTGTGACCGCATACAAGACACGTCGGACTATATGTCAATTGTCGTTTGTCACGGGGGCTCGGCATCCAATCCGAGCGACTCGGATGGCCCGAAGCTCGCTTGTGGCGCGGGACTCGAAACCCTCGCCAATAACGGCGGGGCTCTTCGAGCCGTCATCGCAGCCACCAAATGGTTGGAGGATGACGAACGTTTCAACGCGGGCACTGGATCGAATCTTCGCCTCGACGGCATCACGATCCAGATGGACGCCTCCTGCATGACGAGCGCCGGCGATTTCGCGGCAGTGGCTGCGATCGAACGGGTCCGGCATCCGGTCGAGGTCGCTAGTCAAGTTCTCGACACGCCTCACATATTACTCGTCGGTGACGGCGCGACGGAGTTCTCCCGCCGGTTGGGCCATGGGGACTACGACCCGACCACCGCCGGTGCGCAGAGGCGATTGCGCGAGGTATTGAGCGCCACGAATCAGCTCGGTGAGTGGTCACGTGCCGAGCTCGAGCGCGCTTGGAATTTCGAGACCCCGCTTCGCCAAGCCCTCGGTGGCGACACCGTCGGAAGCGTCGCCTGGGACAAAAAGGGCTTCGCGGCCGCGCTCAGCTCGGGAGGCACCACGACCGTGCTTCGAGGTCGGGTAGGCGATGTGCCTTTACCCGGTTGCGGTCTCTACGCGGGCCCGGCCGGCGCTGTGGCGACGACCGGAGATGGTGAGCACATAGCCAGATCGCTCTTGGCTTATCGAGCTTACCTCCAGCTCGAAGGCGGTCTCAGTCCACAGGGAACGGTCGACTGGGCTCTTGCCCAGCTTCCGTCGAGTGTCGACCTCGGCGTCATCGCCATCCATCGCTCGGGCTTTGCGGGTGGCGCGCGCCACGGCATGGCATGGTCCGGACAGGCCGCTTAGGCACGAATGGAGATCGTCGAGCTTCGAGCGCTCAGGGGACCGAATCGCTACACGCGCTACCCCGCATGTTTCATGCTTCTCGATATCGGCGAGCTCGAAGAGCAACCGTCGGATACGGTGCCGGGATTTCCGGACCGGGTCGTCGAGCGGATGCCGTCTCTTAGCGAGCATAGATGTTCCGTGGGAGAGCCGGGTGGATTCGTGCAACGGCTCCGGCGCGGCACGTGGGCAGGTCATATCGTCGAGCACGTCGCACTCGAGCTCCAGTGCCTCGCCGGTATGGAGGTCGGGTTCGGCAAGACTTACGGAACCGAGAACGAGGGTGTCTACAGGATCGCCTATCGCTATCGGGTAGAGTCTGTCGGCCTTCAGGCGGGTCGGAGCGCGGTGGCTTTCGTCGAGGCCACCCTTCTTGATCGACCGTTCGACGTGGACGCCCTCGTCTCCGATCTCAAGAAGTTGAGAGAGGACGACATCCTCGGACCCTCGACCGAAAGCATCGTGAAGGAAGCTTCTCGCCGTGGTATTCCCGTCCTGCGACTCAACCATGCCAGTTTTGTCCAGCTCGGATACGGCGCCAAGCAGCGACGCGTCCAAGCCACGTTGACTGACCGAACCAGCGCGCTTGCCGTCGAGATCGCCGACGAAAAGTTCAGAACCAAAGTGCTGCTTAGAAAGGCCGGCCTGCCCGCTCCGCGCGGGGCGCTCGTGGGTTGCCTGACTGAAGCCCTCGAGGAGGCCGCACGCATCGGATATCCGGTGGCGGTGAAGCCCGAGGTCGGAAACCACGGACGAGGCATTACTGCGCGCGTGTCTTCGCCCGCGGAGCTCGAGGCCCCGTTCGCCTCCGCCTTCGAAGTCTGTAGCGATGTGATTATTGAAAAGAGTTTGACGGGTCTCGATTTTCGCGTCCTGGTCATCGATGGACACTTGGTCGCGGCCGCGTGTCGACAACCGGCACATGTCGTTGGCGACGGCACCTCTTCGATTCGAGAGCTCATCGACGCGGAGAACACTGATCCGCGACGGGGGATAGGTCATGAGCGAGCGCTGACGACCATCACCGTGGACAAGATGACCGTTAGGTTGCTCGCCCTCCAGGGCTACACGGTGGACGACGTCCTCCCCGCCGAAGAACGGTTCTATCTGAAGTCGACCGCCAATCTCAGCACTGGGGGCACGGCCCGTGACGTGACCGATGAAGTGCACCCCGAGGTTCGCCTGGCGTGCGAGCGCGTCGCTCGAATCATCGGCATGGATTGCATCGGAATTGACATAGTGGCTCAGGGGCTAGACCGACCGTTGGACCCGGATTCCGCAGGGATCGTGGAAGTCAATGCGTCACCCGGATTCAGAATGCATCTGGACCCAACCGAAGGGACCGCTCGCAACGTAGCGGAGCCGCTCGTCGCGATGCTGTTCCCTCCGGACCTGAACTTCGACGTTCCGATCGTGGCTGTCACCGGCACCAATGGCAAAACGACTACCGCGAAGCTCGTGGCTCATGCGTTGAAATATTGCGGCAAAATTGTCGGATTCGCCGGTACCACGGGAGTCGAGATCGACGGCGTGACGATCGTCTCTGGAGACTACAGCGGCCCCGAAGGGGCGAGCGTCGTTCTTCGCGAGCCCACGACCGATCACGCGGTGCTCGAAGTCGCCCGGGGCGGGATTATTCGACGCGGCTTGGGATTCGACCACTGCGACGTCGGCATCCTACTCAACGTCGCCGAAGATCATATCGGCACGGACGGCGTCGAGGATGTGGGCGATCTCGCGCTGGTCAAAGCAACCGTCATCGAGTCGGTGAAGCCTTCCGGTGTGTCGGTGCTCAACGCGGACGATCCTACCGTCGTTGGCCTAAAGGACCACGCCGGTGGTCGATTGATCTATTTCTCCATGAACTCCGATAGCGAGGTCGTCGCTCAGCACCTCGCCTCGGGCGGTAGCGCCGTCGTGCTGGAAGGTCGAGACGTGGTCATCCGTTCGCTAGATCCTCCGGTGCACGTCCTGTCGCTATTGGAGGCGCCCATCACCTTGCGCGG
>JAJCXL010000401.1 GCA_029263435.1 Acidobacteriota bacterium
TATTTCGACGAGAACGCGAGCCACCCCGTCGGCGCAAGCTATGACGTGGCAGCGCTTCAGCGAAACCTGAAGGCCCTGGGAACGTTCGGCTTTCAGATCTCCCGGCGAGGCAATGATGTTTATCGGCAATATGTCGATCACACGTTGTCGCTCGTCGATTCGAACTTGGAGCGTCATCCTCGATTCAGCGCGTTGCGGCGTATACTTCGAAAAGGCAGGGACATCGGAAACGTTTGATATGAGCGACGATTCACAGGTCTATATCTCAGAGCTCTCTCGACACGAGGGTGGTCACGTCACCATGCGAGGGTGGTTGCATCACCGTCGCTCGGGCGGCAAATTGCAGTTTCTCGTTTTTCGCGACGGGTCCGGTTTCATGCAGGCGGTCGTTTCCAAAAGTGACGTCTCAGAGGAGATGTGGGAGCTGACGAAGTCTTTGACCCAGGAAAGCTCAATCGCTCTCAGAGGAGAGGTGCGAAAAGACGACCGAGCGCCTGGGGGCTATGAGCTCACCGTGGCAGAGGTTCAGCTCTATCAGCTCGCGACGGATTTTCCCATCACTCCGAAGGATCACGGGGTGAACTTCCTGCTCGACCATCGGCACTTGTGGCTCCGCTCCAAGCGTCAGCATGCCATCCTCCGCATTCGGAACGAGGTCATCCGCGCGGCCAGGAATTTTCTCGACGAGCAAGGCTTCGTCGGTTGCGACACCCCCATCTTCACGCCGAACGCTTGTGAAGGCACCACGACGCTATTCGAGACGAATTACTTCGACGACAAAGCGTTCTTGTCTCAAAGCGGCCAGCTCTACAATGAAGCCATCGCGATGGCGATGGGAAAGACCTATTGTTTCGGCCCGACGTTTCGGGCGGAAAAATCCAAGACCAGACGCCACCTCATCGAGTTTTGGATGCTCGAGCCCGAGGTTGCCTTTCACGAGCTCGATGACACCATTGCCCTCGCGGAAGGGCTCATCTCCGCCATCATCGCATCGGTCCTGGAACGACGCAGGACCGAGCTCGAAGTGTTGGAGCGAGACGTTTCCAAGCTCGAATCCGTCCGCGCTCCCTTTCACCGGATGACGTACGAGCAGGCGAGCGCCAAGCTCTCCGAGAAGAACACGGAGTTCGTCCCGGGGGGGGATTTCGGTGCGGCCGATGAGACCGCCTTGGCGGAGGAGCTCGACCGGCCGTTGATCGTCACTCACTACCCCGCCAACATCAAAGCGTTTTACATGCAGCCGGATCCCGAGCGCGAAGATCTCGCTCTTTGCGTCGACATCCTGGCTCCGGAAGGATACGGGGAGATCGTCGGTGGAGGCCAGCGCATCCACGATCCGGAGCTCTTGGAGCGTCGGCTCGCCGAGCATGATCTGCCGAAAGACGCCTTCCAGTGGTATCTCGACTTGCGCCAGTTCGGTAGCGTGCCGCATTCCGGATTTGGGATGGGTATCGAGCGTCTGGTGTCGTGGATCTGCAAGCTGGATCATCTGCGCGAGGCCATTCCGTTTCCTCGGATGCTCAATCGGCTGACCCCCTGAGCCCGTAAAACGAGGCTCTAGCAGCCCGTGGTGAAAGTGGGGCTCCCATTCGAGGGGCGATGCATCCCGGCTGACTGCGTTGCTCCGTCCTCAAACATGCCCAATATTCTCGAGCAGTCGCGCCTTGTCGGCCGGGCGACCCCCTCTCGGTGCGACGCCCCACTTTCACCACGGACGGCTAGCGGCGCATCGGTCCGCGTTTTCGGTTAATCTGTCACTGCTATGAACAAGAAGGTCGGCTTCGTGAGTCTCGGCTGTCCGAAGAATCTTCTCGACACGGAGGTGATGCTCGGGCATTTGACCCGCTCCGGTTACGAGCTCACGGATGAGGCCGAGCAAGCGGAAGTGCTCGTCGTCAACACGTGCGGGTTCATCGATGCGGCGAAACAGGAGAGTATCGACACCATCCTGGAGATGGCGCGACACAAGGAGACCGGCAACTGCCAGCGGCTCGTCGTGACGGGGTGCCTCGCCCAGCGCTACTCGCAGCAGATCCGAGACGAGCTTCCGGAGGTCGACGCGGTCCTCGGGCTCGATCAACTCCACGAGGTGGTCGACGTCGCCGAACGGGACGAACGCGTGGTCCGTCCTCTTGTCGCGGATGGATCGGTTGCTTATCTCTACGATCATCTCGCTCCGCGAGTCGTGACCACCCCGAGGCACTACGCCTACGTGAAGATCTCGGAAGGGTGCGACTACCCCTGCACCTTTTGCATCATTCCGCAGATTCGCGGCAAATATCGGAGCCGCGAGCCCGAATCCATCTTGGCAGAAGCGGAGACGCTGGCCGCGGCAGGCGTACGTGAGCTCTGTTTGATCGCCCAAGACACGACCCGCTACGGCGGCGAGCTCGGGCGACGGCACGGTTTGGCTCATTTGTTGCGGCAGCTCGCGAAAGTCGACGGGATCGAATGGATCCGATTCCTCTATGCCTATCCGACCACGGTCGACGATGCGGTGCTGGACGCGATGGCGAGCGAGCCCGAGATCTGTCGCTACATAGACATGCCGCTCCAGCACGCGAGCGACCGGGTGCTCAAAGCGATGAAGAGGCCCGGCACCGGACAGAGCAATCGAGCTCTGATTCAGCGCATGAGGGATGCCGTACCCGGCGTTTCGATTCGAAGCTCGTTCATCGTGGGATTTCCAGGCGAGACCGAGGACGACTTCAAGGAGCTGCTCGATTTTTGCGCCGATTGCGAGCTGGATCACGTCGGTGCGTTCACCTACTCGAACGAGCACGATACCGAAGCTTTCGTCCCCATCGAGACCATCGAGCAAGACGAGAAGATCCGGCGCCGCGAAGCGCTCATGGCCCAGCAGTCGGCCATTTCTCTCGCCAAAAATCGCTCCCGGGTAGGCTCTCGGGTAGAAGTCCTGGTCGAAGGCGTCTCGGACGAGTCCGACCTGCTCCTCCAGGGCCGCACGGAGCATCAGGCGCCTGGGATCGACGGCGTCGTGCTCATTAATGACGGCGAGGCGAACGCCGGAGAATTCGCCTCGGTCGAGGTGACTGAAGCCCATCCCTATGACCTCGTCGGGCGGGTGGTGTCGACGAAGACACCGTCGCGCGCGGGCTTGGTTCCGGGTTGAATTCACTGTCCCCCTAGACTATAGTTGGCATCACATTTAGGGTTTTGGACAGTGGGCACACTCGCTGGCCCACTTTTTTTTGTTGTTTTGAACGTCTGACGCTCCTTTCGCGCGACCCCCAGACAGCCGAGGTGATTTTTCGAGGTGATTGGTACACTGGTGGCGTCTCCGGGCGCCCAGCTTCTTAGCTCCACGTCCATGATGTACGCCGACGAACTGCTACCCCAGCTCGAATCGCTGGCCCGCCGGGCCGCCGAGCCGGAGGGAGTTTCGCTGGCCTGGGCGGAGCTGAAGCGACAAGCTGGAGGCGCGTGGGCGTTTCGAGTTTTCATCGAGCGGCTCGATGCTGAGATTACGCTTTCCGATTGTGAACGGGTGACGAAGCGCCTCAGCGTGCTCCTCGACGTGGAAGATCCCATCGATTCGGCTTATGTGCTCGAGGTGAGTAGCCCCGGGCTCGACCGTCCTTTGAGAAATACGAGCGACTACGAAAGATTCGCGGGGAAGCTCGCGCGCATCAAGACCCGAACCGCGGTGGACGGGCGCAAGCGCTTCGTCGGCACCCTCGGCGGGGTCGAAGAGGACTGTGTGCTCTTTACGCCGGCGGACGAGGGTGGTGCCGATCCGGCGCCGATCCGAATTCCGGTGGCGAACATCGACAGCGCCCGACTGGAGATCGATCTAGAGCCTCGCCGTCCTCCGTCGGAGGAGAGCGCTTGAGTCTTCTCTTCCAACAGATCGAGCAAATGAGCCGCGAAAAAGGGGTGGACGCGGGCGTCATCATCGCTGCGGTGGAGGATGCGATCCTCACGGCGGCGAAGAAATACTACGCGACGGAAGAGCCCTATCAGGCGCGCTTCAACCGCGACACCGGCCAGGTCGAGGTGTTTCTAGTGAAGACGGTCGTGGACAGCGTGACCGATCCCGACACCGAGATCACCGTGACGGATGCAGTCAACGCGGGTAACAAGGCGGTGCTCGGTCATCAAGTGGAGCTCCATCGGCCGACCGACGTGCTCGGACGGATAGCTGCCCAAACCGCGAAACAAGTCATTTTTCAGAAAGTCCGAGAAGCGGAACGCGATCACATCTTTACCGCCTACGGGGATCAGATAGGACAACTCGTCACCGGCATCGTCAAACGGGCTGAAAGCGGCGACCTCATCGTCGATCTCGGCAAGGCCGAAGCGATACTTCCCCGCCGGGAGCAGTCACGCACGGAGATCTTCAATCCGGGTGAACGGGTCAGGCTCGTGATCACCCGAGTCTCGCGGGCGTCACGCGGACCGCAAGTGATTGTGTCTCGCACCGACCCGGCTTTGCTGGCGCGGTTGTTCGAGGTCGAAGTTCCGGAGATCTACGAAGGCACGGTCGTCGTCAAGAATGCCGTCCGTGAGCCGGGCGACCGCGCGAAAGTCGCGGTGTTCTCCCGAGAACGAGACGTCGATCCGGTCGGTGCTTGCGTAGGGATCAAAGGCGCGCGGGTGCAAAACATCATCCGAGAGCTCCGTGGAGAGAAGATCGATATCGTGGAATGGGACGAGGACCCGCGCAGTTTCGCGGTCAACGCTCTCAACCCGGCCAAAGTCAGCCGGGTCTCGGTCGTCGACGAAAAAGATCGGGTGATGGAAGTCATCGTCGAGGACAAGCAACTTTCGCTCGCGATCGGCAAGCGTGGACAAAATGTCCGCCTCGCGGCCAGGCTCATTGGCTGGCGGATCGATATCAAGAGCGAGGAAGAAAAAAAGCACGAAGTGCAGCTACAAATGGACGCAGCGATGGCCCCTTCCGCAGAGACGGATATTCGCGCGCTCGAGGGTATCGGAGAGAAGACTTTGCAAAAATTGATGGCACACGGCTTCACCTCACTCGAAAGGCTCGTTGAGACGCCCTCGGCGGTGATGGGAGTTCCTGGAGTCGGAGAGAAAACCGCGGACAAGCTCGTGGCTCAGGCCCGCTCCATATTAGAAGGTGCTGCTGAGGAGCATTCAGAGCCATCGTCCCCGCTCGCCGACGACTTCGTCGCGGTGTCAGTGGATGAGGTGGCCGTCTCGCCGACCGAGGCAACGGGCTCCGAGCCCGCCGCGAGCGGATCCGACGATGTAGCGAGAGGTGAAGGCTAATGGACAAAGTCAGAGTCTACGAGCTCGCCCGAGAATTGGGCAAAACGAGTCCAGAGACCATTGCGCTCTTGAAAGAGAAGTTGAAGATTCGCGTCAAGTCGGCCTCGAGCACGATCGAAGAGGACAACGCGATCAAGCTCAAGCGCCTGTTGCGCCTCGAAGGCGGCAGCTCCAAGCGTCCTAAAGCCGCGCCTGCCAAGAAAGCGGCGGCCGCAGGTGCCGGTGGGGCGGTCAGCGCGAGAAAGGCCCGAGCAGAGAAGGCCAGGCTCGCTCTTCTCGCCGAAATGGAAGAGGAAGAGCGCGCGGCTATCGAAAAAGCCGAGCGCCTCGTCCGCGAGAAGGAAGAAAACGAGCGTCGCGAAGCGGAAGAGACCGCGCGTCGTGCCGCCGAAGCGGAGATCGAGCGCGAGGCCGCGGCTGCGGCAGCGACCCTCGAGGAGCTCGAGCGCATCGGTGAGCCCGAGACCCCCGTCGCGGAGACCAGCCCTGGGCCGTCGGATACGGATTCCGACGCCGCGGAGGCCGAACCCGCTGAGCCCGTCGTGGTCGAGCCGCCGGAGCCGCCGCCACTTCCGCCGATGCCCGGCCCGCTCGAGCGTCGCGTCGATTTGACCCGAAAACCCGGTCCGAAGCCGGTGGCTCCCGCGGCGCCGACCCCGGTTGCTGCGACCCCGCCGGCCACCCCGGCGCCGGAGAAGCCGGCTTCCGCGCCCGCGGAAGCGTCTGCACCCGCCGCCAAAGCGAGGCCCGCGGCGCCGAAGCCCTTCGTTCCCGGGCCCACGTCGCAATATGTTCGAACTCGCCCTGCGCCGCCTCCGCGCCCCGCGCGCCCAGCGCTCGGCGCGCGGCGTGACGCCGTCCGTCCCGCCCCAGGCAGACCACGTCCTGCGGCGCCCATCAAGAGAGTGCACGGCCAAGGGGCGCCCGCCGACGGCAAGCCGAAGCCGAAGCGCAGCAAGTCGAAGCGAGCGAAAATCGACCCTACGATCGATCCGGCCGAGCAATCGATGCCGGAGCCGACGCCGAGGCTCGATGACCGCAAGTCCGCCGAGCCCAAGATCTTCCGCAAGATCACTCTCACGGAAGGCGTCACGGTCAAAGAGCTAGCTGAGAAGTTAGAGGTCAAGCACAAGGACGTGATCAAGTTTCTGCTCGGCAGAGGCGTGCTAGCCACGATCAATCAGACTCTCGACGTGGATAGCGCGATGGAGCTCGCCAAACAGTTCGGCGCCGAAGCCGAGATCCTCTCCTACGAAGAGGACGTGCTTCGCGAAGAGACCGTGGATGAGAAGCCGGAAGACCTGGTCAGCCGTGCCCCGGTGGTGACGGTAATGGGCCATGTCGACCATGGTAAGACCAGCCTTCTCGACGGCATTCGAGAGACGAAGGTCGTCGAGCAAGAAGCGGGCGGCATCACTCAGCACGTGGGAGCCTACAGCGTAAAAGTAAAAGATCGAGCTGTCGTTTTCCTCGACACCCCAGGTCACGAAGCCTTCACCATGATGCGAGCCCGCGGAGCGGGCGTCACCGACTTGGTCATTCTGGTGGTCGCGGCGGATGACGGCGTCATGCCTCAGACGAAAGAGGCGGTCGCCCACGCGCGGGCCGCGAACGTGCCCCTCTTGGTGGCGGTGAACAAGATCGACAAACCCAACGCCAATCCTGAAAAGGTCAAGCAGCAATTGGGTGAATTGGACCTCGTCCCGGAAGATTGGGGCGGCAACACGGTCTTCGTCGAAGTGTCGGCAAAAAAGCGCGAGGGACTCGACCTGCTCCTGGAAATGGTGCTCCTGGTCTCGGACCTACGCGAGCTCAAAGCCAATCCGGATCGGATGGGCACGGGCACCGTTCTCGAAGCGAAGCTGGACAAAGGGAAGGGCCCCGTGGCCCATGTGCTCGTTCAAAACGGAACCGTCTCGGTGGGAGACCCGTTCGTCGCGGGCGCGGTGCACGGCAAAGTCAGGGCGATGTTCGACGATCGCGGCCACAAAGTGAAGAAGGTCGGCCCATCATCACCGGTCGAGATCCTCGGACTGACGTCGCTTCCTCAAGCGGGCGATCAGTTTCAGGTGTTCACTGACAGCTTTAAGGCACGCCAGATCTCCGAGTTTAGAATGCAGAAGGTGCGCGAGCGCGAGCTGCTATCCTCGGCCCGGCTCACCCTCGATCAGCTCCATCAGCAAGTGCAAGAAGGCAACGTCAAAGAGCTTCCGATCATCTTGAAGGCGGACGTGCAGGGCTCCGCAGAGGTGCTCAAGGATGCGTTGACGAAGCTTTCGACGGACAAGGTCAAGGTGAAGATCATTCACTCCGGGGTGGGAGCGGTGACGGACAACGACGTCACCCTCGCGTTGGCTTCCAACGCGGTGATTATCGGGTTCAACGTCCGACCTCAGCCCTCTGCCGCGGAGATGGCCGAGAAAGAAAGTATCGACATCCGGCTGCACACCGTCATTTACAACATCACGGACGAGCTCAAAAAAGCGATGCTCGGACTGCTGGACCCCACTTTCAAGGAAGTCACGCTCGGACGCGCAGAGGTTCGCGAGATCTTCAAAGTGCCGAAGATTGGCGTCATCGCCGGTTGCTACGTCTCGGACGGGCGCGTCTTGCGAAATGCCGAGATCCGGCTGCTGCGCGACAACGTCGTCACCTTCGAAGGCAAGATTGGAAGCCTCAAACGCTTCAAAGAGGACGCGGGCGAGGTCAAAGAAGGCTTCGAATGCGGAATCGGGCTCGCCGGCTACAACGACCTCAAAGTCGGTGACGTCATCGAGGCCTTCCAGATGGAAAAGGTGATGCCTACCTCGACCTAGTGACCCTCGCTCGTCGAGACGGCCGGGCGCGGCCGCGCGAGACGAGAATAGGCCAACACTTTCGAGGCGTCGTCATGGCGAGCCGAAACAAAGCGGATCAGGGGCCGGTCGCGCCTGTCATCGGGCTGATCACGATAGAGCTCCATTTTCCGGAAGCCGGATCGTTGAAGGCCAAGCGAATGGTCGTCAAGTCCATCAAGGAGCGTCTCCGGCAACGGTTCAACGTGGCGGTGGCAGAGACGGGATATTTGGAGCTATGGCAGCGATCGGAGCTTGCCGCGGTGACGGTGGCTTCGGCGCGAAAGATCGTCGAATCACATCTCGAAGCGGTGGATCGAGAGCTCAACGAACGGTTCGGCTCGGAGCTCGTTGGCACCGAGTTCGAGATCATCGGCTAACCCGATGCCGCGATCCCGAGGACACGGAGCTCGCTCCGAGCGCGTGTCGGAGCAAATCCGCATCACCGTCGCTGAGATCCTGCAGCGAGATCTCAAAGATCCTCGACTCGGTCTCGTCACGTGCACCCGAGTGTCTTTGACCCGAGACCTGCGCTACGCGAAAGTCTATGTCAGCGTGCTCGGCGACGAAGACGAGCGGAAACGCACCATGGAGGGTCTCGTTCGAGCCACCGGCTACGTGCGTAAGCTGGCGTCGAGCCGACTCGCGCTGCGGGTCTCCCCCGAGATCGAGTTCGTCTTCGATCCTTCGATCGAGTACAGCATCCGACTCGAAACGCTCATCGAAGAGACCAAGAAAAACAGCCCGGTCGATGACACCGAAGAGGATGATTGACGCCTTGAAACGTGGCGTCCGATGAACGGAGTCCTCGTCATCGACAAGCCCTCCGGACCGAGCTCTCACGACATCGTCGCGAGGGTCCGAAAACTCGCCGGCGAGCGAAGAGTCGGCCATACCGGAACCCTGGACCCGCTCGCTACCGGGCTCTTGGTGCTGTGCCTCGGCCGTGCCACTCGATTCGCGAGGTTTCTTTCGGCGACGAGCAAAACCTACCTCGCGAAAATTCGATTCGGCTATGCGACCAATACTTACGATCGGACCGGAGACACGGTGGGCGCGGTCGTGGATCGCGAGCCCGATCCCGAGGTCGTGGCTCGATTGGTCGCGGGGCTTGCAGGCGTTCGTTTGCAAGTGCCGCCGCCGTGGTCGGCCAAGAAAGTGGACGGCAAGCGCGCTTACGCTCTGGCTCGTGCGGGCTCGGAGTTCGACCTCGCGCCGGTCGAGATTGAGATTCACTTCGCCCGCCTGCACAGCCTCGCCGGAGCGGAGGCTCAGATCGAGCTCTCGGTCACCAGTGGGACCTACATCCGGTCGATCGCCCACGAGCTAGGGGTGACCACGGGGCTCGGCGCCCATCTCGCCGAGCTTCGGCGGACCGTCGTGGGCACGTTCGCCCTGGACGATGCGGTGACGCTCGAGGACCTCGAGGAGAGAGGTTTCGAGGGTGCGCTCTTGGAGCCGAACGAGGCGCTGCGTCATCTGCCGAAGGCCGAGATCTCCGGGGAGGCTGCTGTGAGGCTCGCCCACGGCCGTGCGGCCAGGCGCGACGAGGTGCGCTTCGCCGAGCCGCTCGAGGCGACTCGACCCTTCGTCCGGGTGATAAACGAGGCCGGGGAGCTCGTGGCGATTTGTGACGCTGGCGAGACGTCACTCCGGCCGGTGATGGTGTGGGCAATGCCCGAAAGACATTGACGAGTCATTCTTTACAGTCCGTTGACGCTGTGCTAGCATGCCCTGCGATAGACAAAAAAGGAAAAGACTACGCGTAGAGGCGGAGGAACATTATTTGACGCTCACCAAAGATAACAAGACGAACCTCATCGGAGAGTTTCAGCAACACGGCTCCGATACCGGGTCGCCCGAGGTTCAAATAGCGATATTGAGCCGACGGATCGGCTACCTCACCGAGCACTTCAAGACCCACAGCAAGGATCACCATTCCCGCCGCGGCCTCTTGAAGATGGTCGGCAGACGGCGACGTTTGCTCGACTACTTGAAGAAGAAAGACGTCGGCCGTTATCGGGGCGTTATTCAGCGTCTCGGAATCCGCAAATAGACCGATGGTCTCATCGCCGGCGTGTTTGCCGAGCGGTGTCGTGCGGACGTTTGGGCTGACACGTGCAGCTTGTACTCAAACTCGCCCGCCGCAGGACCTTCCACGGATAGCGGCCCGTCCTGCGTAAAGAGACGGCCGCGATGGTCTTCTCAAAAAATCGGCCCGTAACGCTCATTCGGATGACCGGACTGTTCCATAGCCCGCCGTCTCGAATCGCGTGGGTCTTCGTGTACACATACTAGAGGAGAATGAAATGACTCACCGCAAAGAGGTGGAGATCGGCGGAGCCACCCTGTCCATAGAGATGGGCAAGCTCGCCAAACAGGCAAATGGAGCCGTCGTCGTCCGATTGGGCGATACCGTCGTGCTCGTGACCGCATGCATCGCGAAGGACGAAAGGGCCGGGGTGGACTTTCTGCCCTTGACCGTCGACTATCGTGAGAACTTTTACGCGGCCGGAAAGATCCCCGGAGGGTTCTTCAAGCGCGAGGGCCGGCCCACGGAGAAGGAGACCCTGACCAGCCGGCTGATCGATCGTCCGCTGCGTCCGTTGTTCCCTGACACCTGGCGCCGTGAGACCCAGGTGATCGGTTTCGTGCTCTCGACCGATCGTGAGAACGATTCAGACATCCTCGCCCTGACGGGTGCTTCCGCCGCTCTTTATTGCTCGGACATTCCGTTCTTCACGCCGATTGCCGGCGTGAGAGTCGGGCTGATCGACGGAGAGTTCGTGTTGAACCCGACGTTCCAGCAACTCGAGGGCAGCGTTCTCGACCTGATCGTAGCCGGCTCCAAAGACGCTCTCGTTATGGTCGAAGCGGGAGCTAAGGACGTCTCCGAAGCGCAGATGGTCGACGCGTTGGGGTTTGCCCACGAGGGCATTCGCAAGCTGGTCGCGATGCAAGAGGAGCTCTACAAGGAGATCTCGCCCACCAAGATTGAGCCGGCCCCCAAGGTCCGCAACGAGGCTCTCGAGGCTGAGATCGAAGGGAAAGTGTTTACGAAGCTCCAAGAGGCCATGAGGGTCAAAGGAAAGCTCGCCGCCGATCGCGCGGTGGACACGGTGAAGAAGGCTCTCAAAGAAGAGTTCGCGGAGCGCGAGCCGGAAGAGTTGGCTCTCGTGTCTGGAATCTTGAAGCTTCTCCAGGAAAAAGCTCTGCGGCAGGAAATTCTAACCAGCGGC
>JAJCXL010000402.1 GCA_029263435.1 Acidobacteriota bacterium
TAGGCCCGTTATCACTGCTGAACATCACGACCGTGTTCTCGCTCATGCCCAATTGGTCGAGCAGATCCAGGATCCGTCCGATGTCGCGATCCATCCGAGTGATCATGGCCGCGTAGGCCGCGCGCGGTGTGGGGTGTGGCAGGTAGCTCTCTGCCCCGAGATAGGGGGCCTCCTCGAACGAACCTGCATATTCCGCTAGCGAGTCTTCCGGCACCTGGAGCGCCAAGTGCGGCACTAGGTAGGGAAGGTAAAGGAAAAACGGGCCGTCTTGGTTGTCGCGGATGAACTGGAGCGCTTCATCCGTCAGGTGATCCATGGCGTAGTCCTGGCTGGCGAAACGCGCGTAGGATGTTGGGGCCTCTGCGAGCTCTTCATGTGGGTAGAAGTACTCATTCGCGAGCGGCTGTTTCTCGCCGTTTCTCCAAAGATGGGTTGGATAATGGTTGTGAGCGACGCGCTGACAGATGTAGCCGTAGAAGTGATCGAAGCCCTGTAGGTTCGGATCGCCTTGCGAGCCGACCCAGCCGAGACCCCATTTTCCGATGGCCGCCGTGCGGTAGCCCGCGTTTTGCAAGAGGTGGCCGAGCGTGACCGTCGACTCCGGGATCGGGCGCTGGCCTTCCAGGTTCGGGTCGCGCCACACGTCGCCGCGCTCGTCCATCTCGTCATTGTCACGAATGTAAGCGTGTCCGGTATGTTGACCGGTCAAGAGCGTCGCGCGTGACGGCGCGCAAACCGGACTCCCGGCGTAGTGCTGAGTGAAGCGCATGCCTTCTTCCGCCAGCCGGTCCAGGTGAGGGGTTCGGATCTTGGTCTGCCCGTAGCTTCCGAGCTCACCGTAGCCGAGATCGTCGGCGAAGATGAACACGATATTCGGCTTGTCGGCCGTGGGGCCGGTCCTCTCGCACCCCGATCCCATGAAAGACGACAACAACGTGGCCACCACGGCGGGACGTCCGTATCTCGCCATCGAGGCTCCTCTCAATGAGTCAGCGCGTATATCGCGATGTTGACGCCCAAGGGGTAGGCGCGGATTGAAAAACGATAGAAGAACTCGTCGTCTTCCCCTTCACGTTCCCAACCATCGGCGATATCGGTGTTGTGCGTGATGATGACCATCAAGCGCCCGTCGTCGTCGAAAATGCCACGGAAATGAGGCTCTGCGGTCTCGATGCCTCGTTCGGAGGAGCCGGAGCCGCCAGAGCGGCGCCAATGTTGGATCGACGGGATCTGAGGTACCTCCGTGATGGTGAAGAACGTGCTGAATATGGGATGGGTCAGCGGAATGTCCACGATGGGGTAGTCCTCAGGCGGCAATACTTTGGCCATCTCGCGTGAAAAATGATCAAACGCGCGGATGCCCCAGAAATCATCGACGTACAGAATGCCGCCGCGCAGAAGGTAGCTTCGAAGTGTGGCCGCCTCACCCTCGCTCAAGCCCAGCGTCCCGACATCGGACATGAAGATGAACGGGTAGTTGAAGACATCGTTCTCGCGCAGGGTGACGACGACGTGGTTGGGCATGCCTTCTGCGTCCCGCGCAATCCGAGCTTTGGTGAGCTCCGAGAACCGCACCATGAAGTTCATGTCCGAGTCGGGGTAGTCGGTGTTCCACCCGTGACCCAAGGCCTCGTCGCGAACGCTATCGTAGAGAACTCGGGCAAAAGAGAAGGCGCGCTGATGAAGGTCGTCTTCGGTCGGAAATCTCGGCGGCACTCGATTCCACCATCCGCGGTTGCGTCCGGGATCCCACTGCCGCCACTGTTGGCTTTGTGGCCTTTGTTGCCGTCTTTGGATGACGGCGGCGGTCAGAAAACAAGCCGATGCCGCGATGACGCCGACGAGGATGCCCATCGTTCGTCGCTTCGCGAGCGTCATCGTTCGATGGTATGGCCAAGCGCCTGGGCGTGCAAGCCGGCTCGTACACGCCAGGGGTCGTCTTGCTCCTACCCTTGCTAGTCTATTTTCCCGCGTGCTAGGTTGGCGCTCGATTTGGGCGGATTGGCGAAGAGCTTCTCGAAACTGCTTCCGGGCGCGAAGACATACTTCATCGCGTGGCGAAGTCTGGGACGATTCCGTCTACCTCATTTTCGACCGCTTCGCTGGATGTGGTCGAGCGCTCCGGAGCCCATGACCGATCGCCCTGTCGTCGAGACGGATGCGATCAACGTCAACTCGGCAAGATATTTCGAGCATCCTGACAACCGCGAGTTCTGGCTCAACCGCCCGTTCTCCCACCCTGAAACGGCGGGAAAGCACTTGGAGCGGTTCGGACATTTGCTGTCGACGATGTCGATTCGCGAAGGCGACCGAGTCGTCGACTTCGGGTGCGGTACTGGATGGACGTCCATCATGCTCGCTCGGATGGGCGCCGAGGTCGTGGCCATGGACATCGCGCCGGAGTCGCTCGCGATAGGCCGGGAGGCGTCGCTACGGCAGCTCCCGGAAGAGGCTCGGGCCCGGCTCTCGTTTCGTACCTACGGCGGCGACGCCATCGAGCTCGACGACGCGTCCGTCGACTTCGTGATCGTCTATGACGCGTTTCACCATTTTCCCAACCCGAAGACGATACTCGAGGAGTTTCATCGGATCCTCGGACCGCAGGGTCGCTTCGGGTTTGCCGAGCCGGGCATTGGGCACGCGGAGACGACGGACTCTCTCTCGGAGACCGAGCATGGGATCCTCGAGCAGGACCTCGATTTGGAGCAGTTCTATCGCAGCGCCATGGATGCGGGCTTTGCCGGCGTGGAGCTTGCGATACCCGCGCTCGAGCCCGAGGTGCTGACCTTGCCGATGACGAGGATGCGAAGCTTCCTCCGGGGCCTGTCATGGATCGTGCCTCAAGACTTCGTGAGGAAAGCAGTTCTGACCGGCCCCATCGGCGTGTTCAGAAAAGGACGCTATGCCGTGACCTCGCTCAATCCGCGAAGCCACTTCGCCGAGATCGTGCCCCAGCGGACAAACATCGAAGCTCATGCCGGAGAGAGCTTTTCGATCCAGACGCGAGTGCGGAACTTGTCGAACACGGTGTGGTTGACCGAAGGACGTCGGGGAAGAGGGTTCGTCCGGCTAGGCGCGCATCTTCGCAGCCCCACCGGAGACCCCCTCCAGGTGGACTACGGTCGTGCGGCGATCCCTCGCGACATGAAGGTCGGGGACGTCTCGAGCGTCGAGATCGAGTTGGAGGCTCCGTCCGAGCCGGGCGACTACCTCGTGGCTCTCGATATGGTCAACGAAGGCGTCTGCTGGTTCGAGCAGCAAGGCTCGCTCACCGCGACCGTCTCTCTCTCGGTCTCGACTTCGAAGAAGCGAGGCGGCTAGCCCCGTTAGCGACCGACCTATTGAATCTTGCGAAGCCGGACTTTGGGCTGATCCCACAAAGTGATCGACTTGTCGGTAAAACTCTGATCGAAGAGCGTATGGAACCAGCCCGGCGCGATCTTGAACTGACGTTCGACCTCGGCGCGCACCTTGTCGAAAGACGGGTGCGATTCGGGCAGAAGCACGAACTCATTGTGAAAGCGGAGCTCCAGATAAACTTCGACCCCACGCAACAAGTTGGCCTTGTAGGCGACGATGGCTTCGATATCCGCCCACCGGATCGTTTCGGCCTCACCGTAGGCATCGG
>JAJCXL010000403.1 GCA_029263435.1 Acidobacteriota bacterium
CGCGCCGAAATCGGCGACCCGGCTGACGCGGCCGGTGAGGACTTGAGACACACGATGGGTCGAGCTCACGGCACTCCACGGGTCCGCTTGGAGCTGTTTGAGCCCGAGAGCAATCCGGCCTTTCTCCTCGTCGATCCGCAAGATCTTGACGGTGAGCGTGTCTCCGGGCTTGACGACGCTTGCCGGGTCTTCGACCCGAGACCAGCCCATCTCCGAAACGTGGAGGAGTCCCTGCACGCCCCCTCCGAGATCGACGAACGCACCGTAGCTCGTCACCGAAGTGACTCGCCCTTCGAGGATCGCGCCCTGCACGACGAGCTTTCGGACTTCTTCCGCGCGCTCCTTCTCTTCCTCGGCGAGAAGCGCCCGTCGGGAGACGACGAGATTGTCGCGATCTTCGTCGAGCTCGATGATGCGGAACGTGTAGTCCTTGCCGACGTGGACTTCGGGATCGTCGACGTAGTGGGTGTCCATCTGCGAGATCGGACAAAACCCCCGCTGCCCCGCGAAACGAATCTCGTAGCCGCCTTTGATGACTTGTTCGACGCGTCCCTCGACGGGAAGTCCCGTCTCCGACGCTTGGCGAAGCTTTTCTTTGGTGGCTGCCTGACGGGCGAGCTTGTGCGACAGCTTTATCCCGTTCGAAGTCGAGACGACGACGGCCGTGATCTTCTGGCCGACCTCGACCTCGACGTCTCCTTCGTCATCTTTGAGCTCGGCGATGTCGATGGTGGCTTCACCCTTACCGCCGACGTCGACGAACGCGACATCGGCGCCGAGCACGACGATCTCGCCTTCTACACTGTCTCCTTCGCGCAGGCTCGCGGGCTTGAGTGAGGCTTCGAACATCGCGGCAAAGTCTTCGCTCTCCTCGGAGGTGTCGTCTTCGAGCTCAGGGTTTACGGGGCTATCGGTCTCACTGTCGGATTGGGGCGCGTCCATCGTTTGTTTACTCCTTGGGCGAGACGCATTCTAACAGCTGACGCGGGGGGCGGGTGACTCGGGACTTGCACGATGCTTGGCACCGTTGCACAGTGGCGACGCGATGCGACCAGGATCTCTCGGACCATGACGACCACGCTCCGTTACTCGACCCATGGCGGTATCACCGTTTCTCGAACCGTCGAACGCGTCGATGGCTTTGAGGCTGTCGAAGATCTCATCGACCGACTCGACCATCGCCGGGGGGCGTTGTTCTCCTCCAGCTACGAGTATCCGGGACGCTACACCCGGTGGGATATCGGGCTCGTCGATCCACCGCTCTCAGTGAGCTGTCGCGCTCGCGGGGTCGAGATCCAAGCTCTGAACGCGATCGGAACGACTTTGCTGACGATGATCGCTCCGACGGTGGGTGCCCTCGAAGTGGTCGAAGATTTCGAGCTACGAGACGACCGCTTGAACGCGCGCGTGCGGACGGCCGGCGAGCGGGTCCCGGAAGAGCTGCGCAGCCAGCAGCCGTCGGTGTTCTCCGTGCTGCGGGCGATACGCGATCTGTTTGGTGCCCCCGAAGACGAGCACTTGGGTCTGTATGGCGCGTTCGGCTACGACCTTGCGTTTCAGTTCGAGCCCATCCGACCACGTCTTGATCGCGACCCGGACCAACGCGATCTCCTGCTATATCTCCCCGACGAGCTAGTGCTCGTGGACCACCAACGGGACGAGGCCGAACGTCGTCGCTACGTGTTCGAGATGGACGGCGTGTCTACCGTCGATCGCGCCGGTGGCGGCACGTCCCAACGCTACGAAGGCGTCGATGGGAGCGAGCCCACCTGTGACCACGCCGCGGGCGAGTACGCGGCCATCGTTCGCGAGGCCAAGCAGGCCTTTCGTCGGGGCGACTTGTTCGAGGTCGTTCCTGGACAGACGTTTACGGATCCGTGCGACAAGATGCCCTCTGAGCTCTTCCGTCGGCTCCGAGCGAGAAACCCCTCGCCTTACGGATTCCTCATCAACCTGGGTCAGAGTGAGTGGCTCGTCGGCGCTTCGCCTGAAATGTATGTCCGGGTGGACGGAGACCGCGTCGAGACCTGTCCGATCTCCGGGACGATCGCCCGGGGTGACGATCCGATTGGAGACGCCGCGCAGATTCTGACGCTCCTGAACTCCGACAAGGACGCGTCGGAGCTCACGATGTGCACCGACGTGGATCGCAACGACAAGTCCCGAGTTTGTCGACCCGAGTCCGTTCGAGTCATTGGCCGGCGACAGATCGAAATGTACTCACGCTTGATCCACACCGTGGACCACGTCGAGGGTCGACTCCGTCCTGGCTTCGACGCTCTTGACGCGTTTCTCTCGCACACCTGGGCCGTCACGGTCACCGGTGCTCCCAAAGCTCACGCGATGCAGTTTCTCGAAGATCACGAGAAGTCGGCGCGGCAGTGGTATGGAGGGGCGATAGGCATGTTGGGGTTCGATGGGCGTCTCAACACGGGTCTGACGCTCCGAACGATTCAGATGCGTGACGGGAAGGCGAGCGTTCGGGTAGGTGCCACCCTCTTGTTCGAGTCCGACCCGGACGCCGAAGAAGCCGAGACGCGGCTGAAAGCTTCAGCGTTTCTGGATGCGATCCGAGAGCCGCGCGCGAGCGTCCAGGCGGTGCCGCGCCGCGTCAAAGCCACTCGTCCGCGTCGGGTGTTGCTGGTCGACCATGACGACTCGTTCGTCCATACGCTTGCCGGCTACTTTCGTCGCGCGGGTGCGAGTGTGACGACGTGGCGCCATGGATTCGACGAAAGGGAGCTCGACCGCGCCGAGCCGGAGCTGGTCGTGTTGTCGCCGGGTCCCGGTCGCCCGAGCGACTTCGGAATCGACCGCACGCTCGATGCCTCCTTCGCGAGAGGCATCGCGGTGTTTGGCGTTTGTCTCGGGCTGCAGGCCATCGTCGAGCATGCGGGGGGTCGGCTCGCTCTGCTCGACACGCCGGTGCACGGCAAGCCCGCGACGATCGAAGTGGAGCCGGTGGGCCTTTTCAAGGGAATGCCCGCGCGGTTTACCGCGGGCCGCTATCACAGTCTCGTGGCTCGATCGGAGTCGATTCCGGAAGTACTGCAAGTCACCGCCCGGACGCCGGATGGACTGGTCATGGCGGTTGAGCACAAATCGCACCCTGTCGCCGGGGTCCAGTTCCACCCCGAGTCCATCCTCACGTTGGGCGCGGATGCCGGCATGCATCTGATCGCGAACGTCGTCGAGGGCCTTCGCTAGCAACGACAGACCGCTAAGAAAGGGACCTGGTCCTTTTTTACGTTTTTGGTAAGTTCGGGCGCGGCGCTGTATCTAAAGGGGTTAGCAACGACGGCCTCCGATCGATAAATGGACCTGGTCCATTTTAGGCTCAACGCTCGTGGACGAGCTGTCCGTCGATATAGACCGCGATGGGGAGCGCGTCATAGTCGAACGGGTGTCCTTCGAGAATGAGGAAGTCCGCGTCCTTGCCTGCTTCGAGACTGCCAATACGGTCTCCGACACCTGCCATCTGCGCGGCGTTGAGGGTCACCATCTTCAGTGCCTCGGTTTCCGGCACCCCGTTTCTATAGGCCCAGGCCGCGTTGAGCGCGGGCTCTCCCCCGAGCCTTCCGGTGGGCATCCCGCGTCTCGAGCCCGACGGCCCATAGAAAGAGACCCGAACGCCGGCTGCTTGCAGGATGGCTGGAGAACGGAGGTCATAGCCGTCCCCACCGCCGCGGATGGCTTCCAGTCGAGACTCGGTATCGCCGAGGATCACACCGACGTCCCGTCGAGCGAGCTCTTCCGCCATCCGGTGAGCCTGAACCGCACCGCTGATGATGAGCCGAAGGTCGAACTCTTGCGCGATCGCGATAGCCCGAGCGATCTCCTCCTGGCTCAGCGCGTGGAAGATGGCGGGCACCTCGCCGGCGAGCACCGGACCCAACGCCTCGAGGCCGGCATCGAACGCGGCACCACTCGATGCGCGGTAGTCCTGGGCTCGGGTCAAAAGCTCTCGGATCTCACCTCGATCCTCTCGCACCGAGAAAACGGAGGCACTCGGCTCGCGTCGGACCATGACGTCGAGGTCCATCCCAAAGTTTTTGACCAGGACTCCGACACCACCTGCGAGGTTCGCGTGTCCGGGCGTTACGTTTTGCGCGGTGAGGCCTACTTCCCGGATCACGTCGAATGACGGAAACCACGGATCGACCGCGAAGCGCGCGTTCATCGAGGGCGTGAGCCGGTCCGTGTCCTCGTCGTTTTGCAATTGCCACTTCAGATCGCCGATCCAATCGTTGGGGTAGGCACGTGCGGAGACGAAGCCGGGAACGACGACCCGGCCGCCGAGTTCGAACGAAGGGATGCCGGACGCTACGTCTCCGCCTTGCTCGACCCGCTGGATCTTTCCGTCCTCCACGATGAGGACGCCACCGGTGAATGGCTCGCCACTCATCGTGAACAAGTGCGCGCCGGTGAGCGCGAAGGTTCCGCCCTGAGGTAGCGTCCCGCTCAATCCACTAAACGGGCCGACCTCGGTCTTGGGCGACGTCGAAGCCGCTCGCCGCTCGTGCTCGATCACACCATCGACGATGACGCGCTCGACCCTATCCGCGCTCAAGTCGAACGGATGTCCGTCGAGGAGCACCAAGTCCGCGTCTTTGCCGGCGTCGATGCTTCCGAGACGGTCGTCGAGGAGCATCGCCTTGGCGCCGTTGAGCGTCAACGCCAGGAGGGCGTCGGCCTCACTCAGTCCGTGTCGCACCAGAAGTGCTCCGTACTCACGAAAATCTTTCAGCTGCTCTCGACCTTGATCGGATTGGACGCTCGTGACGACGCCCGCCTCGGCAAGCTCTTTCACCACATTGTGGATGCGCTCGTCACCG
>JAJCXL010000404.1 GCA_029263435.1 Acidobacteriota bacterium
CGGGAACTCGACGGGCACCCAGTCGCTGAACGCGCCTGGTTTCAGGATCCGTTCTTCGTCTCCGGCGACGATCTTTACGATGGGGTCGACCGGGTCGAGATAGACGGTGAACTCGGAAGTCAGCTTCTCGGTATCGATGAGCAAGGGATTGTCGGGTCCGTACAGCCTTGCGTTGACTACGCCGTCGAAGATATCGACCTCGTAGACCTCACCGCCGGCGATGTCTTCACCGGCGAAGGCGAAGAGCTTCGACGTGTAGAACGAGAACTCACCCACGGAGCCTGCGACGTCCGGCGTGCCCATCCCGGAGAGCTCGCGGGACGCGGTCCCGGAAGGAGGAAAGTTCGCCGGCATTCTCAAAACGGTGGTCTCGATGCCGTGATCTTCGAGAACTTCCCAAAAGGCGCGCCCTTTACGAAGGAGCTCGACCGACCCTCCCGTAAGCGGGAACTGGTAGTTGCCGATCTCCAGGCTCGTGCCGGCCTCGCCCGTCTGGCTCGTCGAAAGAAATGGGATCATCGTGTCGGGGTCACGATGGAGGAAGTCGAACACCCCATGCCCGCCGGAATCCATGCCCGTGATGAAGTTGGACCATGCGACCGGGCTTTGCACGGGCACAGAGGTCTCGAGTGACGTGAAGCTTCCGGACGCCGCGACTTTGGAGAAGTTCGGCATCTTGCCCGCCTCCATGAGCTCTTTCGTGAGCTCGTAGTCGAGTCCGTCGAAGCCTAGGACGATGACTTTGGGGCCGCTGCCGCGAGCGGGCTGCTCTGATTGGCATCCGAGTGGAGCGAAAGCGGCGAGGGGGATGAGGAGGAGCTTGGATAAAAGTCTCATGTCTTTTGAAAAGAGGCGCGGGTAAAAAGCGGCGCCCCTTCCATGTGCTTGGGCGGCGTCACTCCGAACATCGTCAACGCGGAAGGAGCGATGTCGAGAAGCGTCGGCTCGCGATCTTTGGAAATGGCGACGTTCGAGAACAACACGCCGGGGACGAGGCGCGGATCGACACAGTGGTCTCCACTCCACGCCTTGACGTTGTCTTCGAAGACCGGCCCGGCGACCATCCCGCTCGCGCAATCCCACGAGATCCGATAGCCGTTGTCGTAGCCGATGATCAGGTCGGGAGCGTTCTCGGAATAGGGGCCTTCGTAGATGACCTTCGTGTCGAAGACCTCATTGATGCCGACGACCCCACGACTTTCGTCCATGAGGCCGCTGAGCTTTGCGATGATTCTCTCTTTGACTTCTTTCTCCTGTTCGCCGGGCTCCACGATGCCCTGCGCTTCTCGACCCGTCATGTTCAAGAACATGCCGGTCAGGCCGAGAGAGTAGGCCTGGGTCTTCGACCAGTCGACGTCTTGTAGCCACTCGCCTTCACCGGTGGCGCCGGGTTTCAGCGTTAGGAAGCCGTTCTCCTTTAGCCAGCCGTTGAGGTTGACGCCGCGCTGGAAGGAGCTGAAGCCGTGATCCGAGAGCACGAGGAGCACGTCGCCTTCGCGAAGCTCACCCATGGCCTTTCCCACGATGGCGTCGTCGTGTTTATAGATCTCTTCGATGGCCTTGCGGTGCTCTGCCTTGCCGACATCTTTGCCGTGATTCGCCGGGTGGTCCTTTTCGAGGTAATGCCAGAACATGTGCTGGATACGGTCCGTCGCATCGAACACGCAGACGAGAGAGCCTTGGCGTAGCCGCTCGAGAGACGCAAAGAACATGTCTTGTCGCTCTCGGTCGATGTCGTAGGTTTGCTGGAGAAACGTCCCGTCGTCGGTGACCCCTTCGTTGAGAGCCCAGGTGTCTTCGGCGAGACCCAGGGTGCAAAAGTGTCCGACTTTCTTCGAAAGATAAGTGGAGTAATAGGACGGATGGGAGATCGGCATCGCCGGATTCTCCGGATCGATGTTGATCGGGGTGACGTAGAGAGAGAAATGATCGTCGAGCTCCGTGACCATCATCCGACAGATGCCGGACACTTTGATCGCAGGCGCCGCTTTGAAGGAAAGGGGAATCCACTCGGAAAGCTTCATCGGTGAAAGCTCGATGGACTCACCGTCGACTTGGAGCCGGGCGGTATTCGAGCTCTTATCGACCTCGATGTGGAGCGGCACCTCGAGAGGGGGATTTCCGTCTTTGAACAAATTCTCCGGCCCCTGGAGCGTCGTCTCCATGCGCGTACCGTTCTTGTCGAGCTGGAACCTCAGACCACCTTCCTTGAAAGAACCCTCGGGTGGTCGCGTCGTGTAGTACAAGAACGTCCCCTGGGTGCCGAGCAAATCGGGCACGCACATGGCGGAGAGCTGAGCTCCGTAGAACTTGTCCGGTGGGAACGTGATGGGCACGCGTAGGACGGTGCTCCAGATATTGTGCTCGCCCAAGATCGACCAGAACGGCTTCGACTTGCGAAGCAACCGCACTTCAGGCTTGTTCAACGGTATCCGGTAGCCACCAATCTTGATGGAGCGCTCGACGGTACCGATATGCGTCGAAGACAGCAGCGGAAGATAGGTCTTACGATCCCGGTCGAGAAAGTCGAAGATGTTGTGCCGCGCCGGGTTCGTCCCGGTTGCGAAGGTCGACCACGCCACCGGTGAGATCGAAGGGTAAGTCGTACCGAGCTTCTGATAAGACCCTTGCTCGGCCAGCTTCTTCATGTTCGGCAGCAGTCCTCGCTTCATGAACTCTTCCGTGAGCTTCGGGTCTTGGCCGTCGAAGCCGATGACGATGAGACGCTTCACCCACGGCTTCGATTGTGTCTTGCGGCGCAGGAAGCGCCACGCCATCCGAAAGGGCCAGATGAGCAAGGACAGCATCGCGATCAGAATCGTCGTGAAAACGACGAGAAATGAGGACAGCAGGGCAAACCCGGCGCCGGGACCGATATAGGCTTCCGCAGGCTGGGCGAGCAGCACGAGAATGGCTACCAGCGCCACAACGTAAGGCATAGCCGGGCAGTTTACCGCAAAGAGTTCTCGAATTCGTATATGATCCCGCCTCGAAATGAAGCGCTTCTATCGGAAAATACGCTTCGGAGCGCCCGTCATCGTCGTGTCGGGCTTGCCGCGCTCCGGAACTTCCATGGCGATGCAGATGCTCGCGGCCGCCGGGATCGAGATCGTTACCGACGGAGTGCGCGAGGCGGGGGAGGATAACCCGAAAGGGTATTACGAGGACGAGCGGGTCAAGGACCTCCACGACGAGGCCCACGACCGGGGCTGGCTTAAGGGGAGTCGCGGTAAGGCGGTGAAGATCGTGTCGTTCTTCTTGAAGGACCTACCGACATCGAACAACTACAAGGTCCTTTTCATGCGCCGGGAGCTCCCCGAAGTCCTTCAGTCGCAACAAAAGATGCTCGAGCGTCGAGGCGAGCCCGACGATACGGAAGACTCCCGGATGTTCGAGATTTGGCAAGACCACCTGTGGCGGGTCAACTACCTCCTCAAACATGCCGAGCACATCGAGGCGTTGGAGCTGATTTACCGAGACGTCGTCGAGGATCCGCTCTCTCAGGCACGCCGGATTGGCGATTTCGTCGGAGGTGGACTCGACGTGGCAAAGATGGCCGCGGTCGTCGACGGCAAGCTCTATCGCAACCGGACCTAGCCCTTCTCGGGGCACACTGCCCTCTGGTGGCGCCGGTGGTTAAGAAGCGCTCAGGTGGTGATCCACCGCTTGGCGAACGTCCACCGCGAGAGTGGGCGGATGAGCGACTAACCCGGTCAAGAGCGGATCGCGACTGTTGAATTTTCGCGGATCGCCCGAGGGCTCGTAAACTTGGCCCCCCTGAGCCAGGATCAGCGCCACGCCTGCTGCGACGTCCCATTCGTTTTTTGGTACCACCGTCCAGGTCGCGTCCGCTTTGCCCACGGCCACCAAGCCGAGCTTATAGGCGACGGAGCCCATCGGGCGGATCTCGAACGCCGCGTCGGCGAACAGGTCCCATTCGCCGCGCTTGGACTCGCTGCGGCTGCCGAGAACGACACCGCCTTCGAGGTGCTCTCGAGCGCTCATTTGCGCGGGAGAACCGTTATAGCGGACGCCGTGGCCTCGACCTCCCACGATGACCTCATCGGTTTGAGGGTTGAAGAGTCCTCCCGCCACGGGCACGCCGTCGACGACATAGCCGACGGAGACGCACCACTCGGGGATACCGAGGACGAACTCTTTCGTACCGTCGAGCGGATCGACGATCCAGACCCGGCTCGCTTCGAGCCTCTTCAGGTCATCGATGCTCTCTTCCGAGAGCCAGCCTTCGCCGGCTTGCGGCAGCATTTTGGCGAGAACGTCGTTGACGGCATTGTCCGCTTCCGTCACCGGGTCTCCGCCGGCCTTTTTTTCCGCCGCCACCTTACCCGGCGTGAAGCCTTCGAAGATGGCGGCGGTACTCTCGAGTGCTCGCTCGATGCGCCCGATCAGCGCACCGATCTCGTCTTTGTTCATGCGCCGACGTAGCCCAGGCTCTTGAGGTGCAGGATGATGTGCTGCGCTGCCTCCTCTGGCGACATATCGGTGGTGTCGATCTTCAACGCTTCTTCACCGGGCTCTTCGTAAGGATCCGAGATCCCGGTGAACTCCTTGATGATGCCTTGCCGCGCTTTGGCGTACATGCCTTTGCGGTCTCGTTGCTCGCAAACTTCCAGCGGTGTCGAGATGTGAACGAGAATGTGTCCGCCGACGGGGGCGATCATGTCTTCGACCTCTTTGCGCACGCTCGTATAGGGAGCGATCGGCGCGCAGATGGCGATACCGCCGTTCTTGGTGATCTCGGAGGCGACGTAGCCGATACGCCGGATGTTGATGTCCCGATGCTCTTTCGAGAAACCGAGCTCTTTCGAGAGGTTCTTTCGCACCACGTCGCCATCGAGCAAAGTGACCGGCCGGCCACCCATCTCGAGCAGTTTCACGAGCAATACGTTGGCCACGGTCGATTTGCCGGAGCCGGACAGTCCGGTGAAGAACACCGTGAACCCCTGGCGTTTGCGGGGCGGATGGGTCTTTCTCAGCTCCGTGGCCACTTCTGGAAACGTGAACCATTCGGGGATATCGCGGCCGGCCGCGAGGCGTTCACGAAGCTCGGTGCCCGAGATGTTTGCGACCGTCGCGCCCTCGGGCACTTCGTCCTGCGGGACATAGGAGTCGGTGTCCTTGAGATAGAGCATCATCTTGAACGGAACCATACTCATGCCGAGCTCCTTCTCGTGCTTTTGCATGAGCTCTTGCGCGTCGTACGGACCGTAGAACGGCTTGCCGCTCGAGTCGCTCCCGGGGCCGGCATGATCTCGTCCAATGATGAGATGGGTGCAGCCGTAGTTGCGTCGAATGATCGCGTGCCACACGGCCTCTCTGGGTCCGCCCATGCGCATCGCGAGTGGCAGCAATGAGAGCATCGCCGTGTTGTTCGCGTATTGGGACGAGATCGCCTGATAGCAGCGGACCCGCGTGTAGTGATCGAGATCGCCGGGTTTGGTCATACCGACGACAGGATGGATCAACAGATTCGCTTCCAAGTTGCGTGCGGCGCGCTGGGTGAGCTCGTGGTGAGCGCGATGCATCGGGTTGCGCGTCTGGAACGCGACGATCTTTCTCCAGCCGGCCTGGGCGAATTCATCCCGAAGCCTCTGGGGCGTGTGGCGGAGCTGGTGGAAATCATAGTGGAGAGGCGCTTGGACGCCTTCCAATCGTCCGCCGACGTAGGCGGAGTGGCCCCGCTGAAGGGTGTAAGCGACGCCGGGGTGCTCGACGTTCGTCGTGCCGAAGACCGCTTCGACCTCGGCCTCGAGATTGGGCTGCCACACATCCTCCACGTGGAGGACGGCCAACATGACGCCCTCGGCATCCCGTAACGCCAGCTTCGAGCCTTCTTTGAGCTGGCTCGAGAGCTCTTCCGTCACGTCGAGCGTGATCGGCATGGGCCAAAGTATGCCGCTCGCCAGACGCATCGTCTTGCAGACCGCGTCATAGTCGGCTTTGCCCATGAATCCGGTGAGGGGTGAGAATCCGCCATTGAGCAACAGCTCCAGGTCGCAGAGCTGACGGGGAGTGAGATCCCACGAGGGCCAATCTCTGGACTCGGCTTTCAGCTCGGTGGCGCGCTCGGGCGACACCATTAGATTGATGAGTTCGCCGCCATGCGGCTCGATCAGATGTGTTGACATGCTTTCTCCTCAGCGCCGTTTTCTACGGCGGTCTCGATTTTTGAGAGAACCGTGATGAGCCTTCGGGGTTTTCCCGAAAATCTCCGGTCCCTACCTTCTTGCGCTCGACATCTACGGCGAATGTTCTCGATCGTCTAGTCGAGCACTCCGTCGGTCCCTGCTCTTGGGGGAGAATGCAAGGGATGAGAGCCGGTCTTCAGCAGGCCTTTGGGCCTAAGGTGTTGGGCTCCTACGACGCCGTGCGTTCCGCACACTCGTCCGCACCACGAGAATACCGTTCTCCACGAGATTAGTCAATACGACCGCAGCGGCGACGATGGGGTGACGGACTTGGGATGTGCGCGGAGAGATGACCCGTTTCGCCGTTTGGTTTCCTACATCTCTTCTGATGGGAGCTCAGGAGAGAACAACGACAGAAATCCCTTGTCGCCGAGATCCCGCACGATGGCCAAGAAGTCCCCTGGGCTGATATCCATCGTATTGCGAATATCGCGAAGCGTACGCCTCCGATCGATCCGCGCGAGGATCTCCCACTGGACGACCGTCAGCTCGAAAGGCTCCTCAACGGTGAGCGACTCACCTCGCACGGGCACCATATCGAAGGTTTTATCCAGAGTCTCTTTGGCCTCCTCCAGCCGAATCACGCCGACCGTGAGCAAGCTGAACACGACCCGGCCCGCCTCGAAAATGTCGGTCTCGAGCTCATCGACGATGGCCGAGATACTCCGGCTTCCGTCGGCGAGCCGCATGACGGCCCAGTCGGACTTCGTCAGCCGGATCGACGGGGATCCGGAGAACGGAGTGGTGCGTGGCACTAGATCGAAGCTCGGGACTTTGGACGAGATCATGCGCCACGCATCATTTCGTCGGCTCGCCTCGACCAGGAGTCCCCGCGTGGGCGTATGTATCGTCCGGGTGATCTCTTCGGGAGCTTCGATCTCGAGCGTGCCGCTACTCCAAAGGGCGAGCGCGTAGAACGCGTCTTCGCCCGTCTCAGTGCTCGTGGCCGCGTCGACGATCTCTCCGTTCGCCAAGTGAACGCTCCCGAGACTCTCTTTGTCTTGGAATCGGAGAGTGGCGCTCGGGTTCTGAGCGAGAGCGAGCTGCATGGCTTCCGGGAAGCTCGTCTCCTCGAGAGAGATAGCAGCGGGCCGCTCGGGCTCGCTCTCGGCGCGCGTGTCCGGAGAGTCTCCCGCTGCGGCGAGCGCGTCCGGCTCGGCGTCAGCGGTACTAGAGAGCTCGGAGTACTTGTGCGCGCGACGAAGGACCAGCTCGATGCGGCTGCGAAGCTCCTCCGGCTGGGCCGATTTGACGACGTAATCGTCGGCGCCGTCTCGAAAACCGCGAAGCCGATGGGGGAGCTTCTCGAGTCCCGTGAAAATGACGACCGGGATCCACTCCGTCGCCGGGTCGGTCTTCAAGCGTTCGCAGGTCTCGAAACCATCCATCTCCGGCATTTCGAGGTCGAGGAGCACGAGCTGCGGAGCCGATTCCTTGACTTTCTCGAGCGCGAGCTTACCGTTGTTGGCGTAGTCGACGGAGTAGCCCCAATTGCCGAGAAAGTGACCGATCATCGCGCGGTTATCGGGGTCATCATCGACGACCAGGATCCGCGCTCCGGCGATCGCATCGGGAGAGTGTTCCACGATTTTATTGTAGCAGTTGAGCGAAGAAACGGAACCGAATGGCGGAGACGGCTTGGTCCAGGGTCGGCCCTCGGTTTGTGTTGCGTTCCCCACTGCGGCTAACATCTGCAACGTGTTAGGCCTCAGCGTCGGAGAAATCTGCCGCTCGGAGGCCGATCCAGGGCTCACGTCGCGAGCGGTCGCAAGTGTCGAGAGAGAGCCCGGACCCTTCGAGGAGCTTTCGTATGAAACTTACTGTCCCGATCCTATTCGCCATGATCGTCAGTCCCATCGCGTCGGCGGAATATTCGGAGAAACTACTATCCGGCCTTTCGTACAACATGGTCGGACCTTCCCGCGGCGGTCGCGTGACGGCGGTGGCGGGTCATCGGGATCAGCCCTCGACGTTCTATATGGGAACCGTCGGCGGCGGCGTTTGGAAAACCGTCGACTACGGCAACATTTGGTTTCCCATCACGGATGGTCAGATAGCGACGGGCTCCATCGGTGCTATCCGGGTCGCCGATACCAACCCGAATATCATTTATGTAAGCACGGGCTCGGACGGGCTCCGCAGCAACGTCATCATCGGCAAGGGCGTCTACAAGTCCACCGATGGCGGCAAGACTTGGGAGCACAAGGGGCTCGAAAAGACGGGCAATAGCGGCGCCGTGCTCATCCATCCCGAGAATCCGAACCTCGTCTACGTGGCGGCGATCGGAAACCCGTTCATCTCCAACCCCGAGCGTGGCGTCTACCGTTCGAAAGATGGCGGCGATAGCTGGGAGCTCGTCTTGTTCGTCTCCGCGGAGACCGGTGCGGTCGATCTCGAGTTCGCTCCGGACAATCCGGACGAGATCTACGCGACGATGTGGCGGGCGGAGCGCAAGCCTTGGACCATCATCAGCGGCGGTGAAGAGGGCGGTGTTTACAAGACCATGGATGGCGGCGATAGCTGGGACGCGTTGACCACCGGGCTTCCCACCGGGCTTCGGGGCAAGGCCGATCTCGCGGTTTCCGCCGCGGACCCCGACCGAGTGTACGTGCTCATCGAGGCTCCCGGTTCTGAAGGAGGCGTCTATCGCTCGGACAACCGCGGGCGCGGCTTTCGTCAGGTCTCTGACTTTCAGCCGATTCGAAATCGGCCATTCTACTATTGCAACTTGGAAGCGCATCCGACGAATCCCGATATTTTGTGGGGCATGGCTGAGGGTCACTACAAATCCGAGGACGGCGGTGAGAGCTGGAGCCGGCAGCGGGTCCCCCACGGGGACAACCACGACATGTGGATTAATCCCGACAACCCGGACTTGTTGATCCAATCCAATGACGGCGGCGCGAACGTAACCCTCGACGGTGGAAAGACGTGGTCGACCCAGAGCAACCAGCCGACCGCGGAGCTCTATCAAGTGGATGTCAGCGACGACTTCCCCTACCGACTCTATGCGGGTCAGCAGGACAACTCGACCATCTCGGTGCCGAGTCTTCCGCCTCGATCGATGCCCGGGGGACACACCGCATTGTGGGAAGCGATTGGTGGATGTGAGACCGGGCCCGCGGTTCCCAAGCCGGGCGACCCCGATGTGGTCTACGCCGATTGCAAGGGCCGCTTCGGACTCTATAACCGAAGAACGGGACAAGAACAGCATTACTATGTCGGGTTTCAGAATATCTACGGGCACAACCCGAAGGACCTGATGTATCGCTTCCAACGGGTATCTCCTGTTCACGTGTCCCCGCATGATCCGAATCGTGTCTACCACACGTCGCAATACGTGCACGTTACCGAGGACGGCGGTCGTGCCTGGCAGACCATCTCGACGGACCTCACCGCCTTCACGCCGGAGACCCAAGTGGTCTCGGGGGACCCGATTACCCTCGACGTGACCGGCGAGGAGCATTTCAGCGTCATCTATGAGATCCAAGAGTCCCCGCATGAGCGTGGCGTCATTTGGGTGGGGGCGAATGACGGGCCCATCCATCTCACGAGAGATGACGGCAAGACGTGGAAGGAAGTGACCCCGCCCGATCTCGGACCGTATGGACGAGTCCAGACGATTGAGGTCTCCCCGCATCGACCTGCGAAGGCCTATGCCTCCATCCTCAGATATCAGCTCGGTGATTTCGAGCCTCACGGCTACAAGACGAATGACTACGGCGAGACCTGGACCCGCATCACGACGGGTGACAACGGGATCCCGATCGATCACCCCGTGCGAGTCATCCGCGAAGATCCCGATCGAGAAGGGCTCCTTTACGCCGGCACCGAGTTCGGAATGTTCATCTCTTCCGATGACGGCGTCTCGTGGCAGTCCTTTCAGCTGAACTTGCCGGTCACCCCCATCACCGATCTCAAAGTCGTTGAAAAAGACTTGGTGATGTCGACCATGGGGCGTAGTTTTTGGATTCTCTACGACCTCACGCCGCTCCACGAAAAAGACATCGTCGCCGACGGAGCGAAGGCACATTTGTTCGCGGCGAAGGACCCCTATCGCATGCGAAGCGGTTTTGGCGGCTTCGACCCCCAAAGGCTCCCCGATGAGCCGCAATACCCCGATCCGGGTGTGAACATCGATTACTATCTCGATGAAGAGCCAGCGGGGCCGGTGCAGCTCGAGATTCTCGATGCGAATGGCGGCGTGGTCCGTGCGTTCTCGAGCGAGAGCCCGGGCGAGCAGGACGAGCTTCCGCGGGTTGCGAGCATGCGTGAGTGGCGACTCGAGAGAGTCGGCACTCCGAAGCTCGATGCGAGTCCGGGGTTGCACCGCTTCTCTTGGGACCTAAAGCATGCCGGACCCTGGGATGCGGACGCGAGTCGAGCTGGACGACGCGGTCCGCTCGTCGCTCCCGGTACTTACTCCGCTCGGCTCACCATCGGTGATTGGAGTCAGACGATCGAGTTCCAGGCAAAGATGGACCCGAGGGTCGAGTCCGAAGGGTTCGTCACGACGTCCGATGTCGCTTCACAGGTCGAGCTCTTGCTCAAAGCGCGCGATCTCTTGAGTCAAGTGAGGTTGGCCGCGGCGCGGGTCGAACGGGCTCTGCCTTCTGCGTCCGGTGCCGACAAAGCTGCCCTCGAGTCCGTTCGGGAGGCGCTGGTCACCGCGCCCAGGCGCTACTCGCAGCCGATGCTGGTCGATCAAATCAGCTACCTCTACGGGAATCTCGACCGGGCCGATCAGCGTCCGGGCAAGGACGCGGTGAGTCGCTACGAGAGCCTCGTTCAGCAGCTCGAGGAGCAGATGACACCGCTCGAGCGCGTGCTCGGAGCGACCGATGCGGGGGCGAACCCCTAGACCCCTCTCGAGGTGATGCTCGAGAGCGTAAAACGCTCGCTCGTAGCGTAGCGGGGAAGAGTCTTTCTCAAGTTCCGGTCGCGACCGGTCTCAAGTCGGGGGCCGCAGCGGAGGGCACGACTTCCGGGCCACCCCGGCGGTCGCGAAACGCGAGGGGGCGAGGCTCGGTGATATCCATATCCACCGCGCCTTTGAATCGAGCGCCGGTCTCCATGGCCACACTCTTCGAGAAGATGTTGCCTTCGACGTAGGCAGAGCTCGTGAGGATGACGCTCTCGCGACCCCTTAGATCTCCGCGGACGTGCCCCGATACGCGGATCTCACGGGCCGATATGTCTGCCTCGACCTTCCCATCCGGCTCGACGATGACTTGGTACCCGTCGAACTGGAGATTGCCGATGAAGGTGCCGGCGATTTTCACGTTACTCTCGCCGGAGAGCTCGCCTTCCATCCGGCATCCGGCCGCGATCCTCGACGTGCGAAGGGTCACTTGGTTGGGTTGCGACCCGGCTTGCTTCATAGGCGTGGTCTCTTTGAGCTCGGACTTCGGCTTTCTGAACATCGTTTCTCGGCCTCCAGCAATCGGCGTCGCGTCGTCGAGTGTTCGCCCGCGCGGTAACGCCCTCCGCGTCGGGGGGTGTTTCGAACGGTTAGATGGGTGCGTGGGTGACTACCCTTCCAGGTTACGAACCGAAATCCGGAAACGCAACCCCTATCAACGACGTTTCGACCGGAGTGGTGCACTCCTATAGAATCGGTCCGTCCGGCTCGGAATCGGCGTGCATTGGTCTTCAGTTCGGGTTTGCAGCAGAATGGTGTAGGCGTTGCAGGAGGAGCGGGGTGGGACACAGAATCTTGACTCCCGGCAGGCGACATCGATGAGTCGACGGACGACAGTGCTTCTCGCTGACGATCACACGATTGTCGCGGAGGGAATCGCGAGCTTGCTCGAGCCCGAATACGATCTCGTCGGGCGAGTCCACAACGGACGAGAGCTGCTGCG
>JAJCXL010000405.1 GCA_029263435.1 Acidobacteriota bacterium
TCTTCCAGTCATAGCCGAGCGGGGCAATCGCGGGCTCGATGCCGCGGCCGATATGTCCTGCGATGCTCCCTTCGAGCTGCTGCTGAGCCGCAGCCTCGGGCGTCGCACCCGCCACGGGATCGGCTTGGGGAAAATTGAGTAGCGCCCACACGACGACCGAAGCCGTGAAGATGATGGTGCCCGCACGCTTGATGAAGTGCCGCGTGCTCTGCCACACCTGGGTGCCCAAGAGCTTCGCCGTCGGCCAACGGTAGGGCGGGAGCTCCATATAGAACGTGGCGATGTTGCCTCGCACGACGGTCGCTTTCAGAAGGGCGGCCGAGGCGAGCGCCGTCAGCGCTCCGAGCAAGTAGAGGGCGAACATCACCAGCCCTTGAATTCCGATCAGGCCGCCGAGAGTCGTTGCCGGGATGAACGCCGCAATCAACAAGGTGTAGACCGGAAGCCTCGCCGAGCACGTCATGAACGGCGCCACTAGAATCGTCGCGAGGCGATCCCTCGGTGATGGAATCGTGCGAGCGGCCATGATGCCGGGCACCGCGCAAGCAGAGCACGAGAGCAAGACGACGAATGAGCGTCCTTGGAGTCCGACCCATCCCATGATCCTGTCGACGACGAAGGCGGCGCGGGCCATGTAGCCCACGTCCTCGAGGAAATGAATCAGCGTGAACAAGATGATGATCTGAGGCAAGAAGACGAGTACGGAGCCGACTCCGGCGACGACGCCGTCCGCCCAGAGGTCCGTGAGCAGCCCGGCGGGCAGAGCCGCTCGTGAGACACGACCGATCTCGCCGAACACGCCTTCGATCGCGTCCATCGCGGGAACCGCCCACGTGAAGATGCTCTGGAACATCAAGATCATCACCGCCGCGAAAGCGAGCGCGCCCACGAGCGGGTGGAGGAGCCACCGGTCGATGCGATCGGAGCGCGTGTCCGGCCGGATCTTCGTCGCTCCAATGTCACGACAAATTCGGTCGACCCATTCGAAGCGATCTTCGGGTCGGTCCGTTCGGGGAATGGGCTTGGGACGGGACCAAGCCTCCGGCTGCTCGAGAGCCTTGAATAGAGCGTCCATGCCCACGCCTCGATGGCCGACGACGGGAAAGACCGGCGTTTGGAGGGTCTTGCTCAGTTTGGCGAAGTTGATCCGACCTCCTCGGGCACGCATCTCGTCGACCATCGTCACCACGACGGCGCAAGGGAGCTCCGCGTGCTCTTCGAGCGCTTCGGAGACCATGGCCAAGCTTCTTTGGAGAGTGGTCGCGTCGACGACGATGAGCATGGCGTCCGGTTTCCCGCCGAACTCACCACCGAGAACGCGCTCGACGACTTGCTCGTCCAGCGTCTCGCCGCGCAGGCTGTAGCTTCCGGGAAGATCCAGCACGCGCATCGCTCGAGAGCTCTTGCGGACGGCGCCCTCTCTCCGGGAGACGGTGACTCCAGGATAGTTTCCGACTTTGGCCCGCGCGCCGGTCAGTGCGTTGAACAGGGTGGTCTTCCCCGAGTTCGGCGCACCCAAAAGCGCGATGCGCAACGATTCCGTGGCAAGGACCGCGGTGCTCACGGGGTGGGTCCTGGCGTGGGCTCGACCCGAATAGCCGCGAGATCGCGTCCACGAAGACAGATACGGTAGCCTCGAAGCTCGAGCTCCACCGGATCGCCCAAAGGGCCCCGTCGCAAGACCGTGACCGAAGTTCCGGGGACGAAACCGAGCTCGAGCAACCGTCGCGAAGGTGTCAACCCTTCTGCGGGGAGGATGTGGCCGCGAAAGCCCACGGGCTGTTCGCTGAGACTACGGGCAGGCAGGGGCGAGGTCGTTTTCAGCGTGTTCAATATTGAAACCCATTTTCACTTTCAATATACAGCTAAGCGCGAACGGGTGTCAATATTGGTGGGAGGAGTAACCCCTAACCTTCGCCTGCGTCTCGGTGCATGCGGTGGCCGGTTCCGGCGCGTTGCAGCATCACGAGCTCGGCCATGATGCTCACGGCGATCTCCTCGGGCGACTCGGCGTTGAGCTCCAGGCCAATCGGTGACGTCACGCGACCGATGTCCTCGTCCGAGACCCCGGCAGCACGGAGCTTTTCCGCGCAAACCTCCCATCGCCGTCTGGAGCCGATGACTCCGATATAGGCGGCTTCGGTCTTCAGTAGCGCGGGGAGGCCGGCGACGTCGACCGGCATACCTCGGGTCGTGAGGAGAACATACGTGTCAGCGTCGATGGCGGTGCGCTCGACGAGCTCGGGGAGTAAGCAGTGGATATGCTCGTCCGCTTCGGGGGAGGACTCCGGCGTTGCGAACTCTTGTCGATCGTCTGAGACCACGACCCGGAAGCCGAGCCAATGAGCGAGGTGCGCTACCGCGCGCCCCACATGCCCACCTCCAACGATGACGACCTTTGCTCTGGCTTTGACCGGCTCCACGAAAACGTCTACCTCCCCTCCGCAGACACCCACGTCGCCTTGGGCGACGTCTCGAAACGCGTAAGACAATACGCGGCTCTCACCGCTCGTGAGCGCTTCGAGCGCCTCGCGAATGACGCGTCCTTCCATATCGCCGCCGCCGATGGTGCCATCGGTCTTGCCGTCGGAGAGCACGATCATCTTGCTCCCATCGTGGCGGGGGACGGACCCGTGGGCGCGAATCACGGTGACGAGCGCGAAGGCTCGTCCTTGCTGCTCGAGCTCGGCGGCCCTGGAAAGAATACTCATCCCGGAGATTTTACGGGGGAGCGGGGCCGGGCGCTACTTCGTGTCACCGAGACCGAGAAAATCAGTCACGAGATCGACTCCGTGGTCGAGGTCGAACTGGCGGTAGGCATTCTCGACCATCACGTTCGGGTCTCCCGAGTGAAGCCTCTCATAGAGCTGCTGACGTCCGCCGAACCCATCGCCGGTAAGCTCCCAAGCGAGCTTGCAAAGCTTGTAGCGGTCGAGACCGGTGGCGTCCTTGCCGCGGAGATAAACGTCGAGATATCGCTTGAGCTCGGGCTGGTCCCAGTCCTCGGCGTTGGGTAGGAAGATGAGAGAGCTCGTCCCGATATGCTCGACGAGCTCGACGAAGCGCTCCGAGATCATCGTCACCATCGAGCGCCGCTCAGGCGCGAGCTTGGGCATGTAGTGGCCGCCTGCGGTCTTCACCGCGTCCACTTCGGCGGCTCGGAGACTCGAGCGCAGAAGCGCCAGATATGTACACATCTCACCGAGGGCTCTGGCGACGTGAGGGCGTTTCTCCATTCCCGAAGTCGTTGCTAGCAAGTGCGCGACGGCAATGAGAATTTCCATCCTTTGTTGCGTCAAGAGGGTGCCGGCATAAGCGGCCCAATGCATCACGCCGGAACGGAAGAGTCGGTTGGACGCCTCCGGCTGTCGATATAAGAAAATCCGCTCCCACGGCACGAAGACATCATCGAAGATCACGAGTGAGTCGACTTCGTCGAATCGAGAAGACACCGGGTGATCCGACGGGTTCCGGCCGGAGAACGTTTCGCGCGTGATCTGTTTCAAGCCGGGCGCGTTTACCGGCGTCGTGAACCAAATCGCGAACGCGTCCTCGTCCGGCGTGAATGGGTAGGTGGGGGAGACCAGGATCTCGTTCGAGAACAACCCGAGCGTATTGAATCGAGCCCCGCGCACGATGACGCCATCGTCGCGCTCCGCGATGACACGCACGGAGCGGTCTGGATCCTGAGAGGGTCGACGAGACTTGTCCATACAGGGGTCGTGGAG
>JAJCXL010000406.1 GCA_029263435.1 Acidobacteriota bacterium
GGGCCGGAGTTCGAGATCCTTTCGTCGAACTCGTTCGACGACGGCTGCACGCCGTACTGCCTCAGCACGGTCGCGGTGTCTCAGGGCCAGCTGTTCATTCGCTCGAGCAGTAATCTCTGGGTCGTCGGCGAACGTAGACAGTAGCTGCACGGAGAAGGAGCAGTCATGGAACTTCGGGCAGCGTCGACGTTAGTCGCAGCACTTCTGGGGGCCGCGACAGCGCTGGCCCAGATCCCCGCGGGCGGCGTCGTGACCACCGGCGAGGCTCCATCCCGGCCTTGCGGCGTGACGGCCGCCTGTACGTCGGACGTGCGTGCTTCGATGCAGCGATGCGGGACGATCACAGCACCAGACGGCAGCGAGTGGGAGCTTCCGGCGCCGATCGCCGATGGTCCGGCCGCGGTGGATATCTACAACGACTGCACCGGCCAGGGCGATAACCCGAACTATTTGGACGAGGTCGAAACCGTAGTGATCGACCCCGACGGAGTGGAGATTACCGGCTACATCTTCGCCGACAACTATTACGAGCTGTGGGTCAACGGCACGTTCATTGCCCGTGACTCCCTGGGGATGACCCCGTTCAACTCCACCATCGTACGTTTCAAGGCGAACTACCCGATGACATATGCGTTCAAGGCAGTCGACTGGGACACGCATCCCGGCCTCGGGATGGAGTACGACAGCTACCGGGTAGGCGACGGCGGCTTCATCGCCAGGTTCAGCGACGGAACCGTCACGGGCTCGCACTGGAAGGTCGAGACGTTCTACATCGCACCTCTTGGTGACCCGTCCTGCGTCAAGGTCGACAACGGGCGCGACTCGACCGCCTGCCGTTGGGAAAAGACACCGAGCGGCAACAGAGTGCCCTGCGGTCTCTCCGATCCGCAGACCTGCAAGGCGCTCCTCTTCGAGATTCCCGACGACTGGACGACTCCCGTTTTCGATGCGTCGAGCTGGGCTGACGCCACTCTGTATACGGCCGACCAGGTGACCGGAACTCCCGGTTACGTCAGGCATGCCGAGCTGTTCGAGCCGGCGCGATTCATCTGGACCCGCAATCTTGTGTTGGACAACTTGGTGCTCGCCCGCTACACGGTTGAAGCACCGCCCCCATGAACGATGTTTCTCGGGGGGACCTCTCGTTCGGTGCGCGACGCTCAGCGCACTCTCGTGACGTTGCGCGATGAGCTCGTCGAGCAATGCCGGCGTAGCGTTGGAGTCGGACGAGCATCTCCAGTAATGTTACTTATCGTTACTCTGCCCGCGCAGAGTTCGTTAAGGATTTACTTTAACTCCGCGAACCGTTCGTAAACAGGAATGCAGTCGCGCTTGCTGCGCCCTAGTGAAGCCGGCCCATCGCCCAGACCACGACGCCGCCCCAGTCGTGACCGCAGAACACGGCCTTGTCGATCCTATTCGCGTCCAGCAGGCCCGCGAGATCGTCGCAGAAGATTTGCCTGTCGTACTGCGACGGGTCCTCCGGTCCTCCCGTTAAACCGTAGCCGCGTTGATCCGGCGTCAACGCGTGGTAGCCGGCAGCCGCCACGGCATCGATTTGATGGCGCCAGCTGAATGCGAGCTCCGGGAAGCCGTGGCAAAAGACAATCGCCGGTCCGCTTCCTTTCTCGTAGACCGCCATGGTGATGCCATTGGTTTCAACGAAATCGGGTGCCGGCATCATCGGTGCGGGCTTCACACTTTTGCTCGGTGTAGCAAAGGCTGTTGGAGGAAACACGTGGGCCGCGAGGCCGGCTAGTGCGGAGGTGTGCGAGAAACTTCGACGGTCAACGGGCATGATCACTCCTCATCTGTGGGCCGAGGCGTCACTTCGAATCGTGCTCGTTATTCGCTCGCTCGATCCACTCCTTACATCGGGGGTTCTCTAGCAAGCGGCGCACGCCTGGCCACGCGGTCCAGATCAGCACGATGTCTTTCGAACGGTACGCCTGCTCGCAGTGCGCGGCGGCCTCGTCCCATTTGTCGAGCTCCGCCGCAAACAATCCCAACACCATCGGTGAAACATAGCGCTTCGCCGAGCGGTCTTGAAGCTCTGCGTATAGCTCTCGAGCTCGTTCCGTTCTTTCGGCTCCAACGCTAAAGAGGACGATGTCCACGAGCGACCAGGGGTGGCGTCCGCTTGAGGCGACCGCGCATGCCGCGGACGCGATGGCGTCATCATGCCGCCCGAGCGCGTCGTAGGCATAAGCGTTCGCGCGATGAGCAAAAAAAGTCTCGGCTCCAGGTTCGATCCGTTCCCCCACAAGCTCGAGCGCTTCCGACGGCCGCCCGGAAAATGCGAGAAACATCCCCAGCAAACCTATCAAATGGACTTCCATCGGATCGAGCTCCAGCCCACGCCGCAGTTGGTGTAGTCCCGCGGTCTTGTCTTCGACGACCAAGAAGAGGTAGACACCGTACCAGTACCTTGGTATCGGCGCGTTCTCGTCGAGCTCGATCGCACGCTGAAAAGCCGCGTCGGCACCCTTTCCCCACTCGAAGACGAAGCGCGAAAGGCCCCAAGCGCTATGGGCCTCGGACAGATCGGGAGCAAGCTGGACTGCCCGCTCCGCCGCGGCTTTCGCGTCGCTTTCGACCTCGAGAGGTGGAACGTTTCCGTACGTGGCCAGCACGCTGTAGCCGTCCGCCAAGCCGGCTTGCGCCAGCGCGAAGTCCGAGTCGAGCTCCGTTGCCTGGCGGAAGCAAGATAGCGCTTGGCGAAGCCCTTGCGGTCTTTGATGCCAGTGGAAACGGCCTTTCAAGTAGAGCTGGTAGGCGTCTTGATTCTTCGTCATCGGCTTGACGAGAGGTGCTTCCGGCGAGACGAGTGTGACCTCGAGCTTTTCGGCCAGCGTTCGGGCGATCTCGTCTTGGATCGCGAAGACGTCGGTCAGGTCCCGGTCATAGCGCTCCGACCACTCTTGGTAGCCGTTGTCGATATTGACGAGCTGGGCGCTGATGCGAAGGCGATTCCCGGCTTTGCGGACACTGCCTTCGAGCACTTTTGTGACGTTGAGCTTCTTGCCCACCTCCACGAGCTCGGCTGACTGTCCTTTGAACGCAAAGCAAGAGCTTCTCGCGGGAACGCGCAGGCCTGCGACTTGCGCGAGAGCGCCGAGGATGTCCTCGGTGATGCCGTCGCTGAAGTACTCGTTGTCGGGATCGGAGCTCAAGTTCTCGAACGGGAGCACTGCGACCGACGGGGTTTCGTCTGTTGACGCCTCCGGCGCGTCGGCCTCGAGGGCTGACGCGAGCTCGCGAACGGACTGAAAGCGCTCGCCGGCGTCCTTTTCGAGGCAGCGCTTGACGACACGGCTGATCGCGGGGTGCGAGAGCTCTCCAGGATTCTCTTTCAGGATCGCGTTCATCGTTTCGACGGGCGACTCGGCTTCGAACGCTCTCGCCCCGGAGAGCATCTCGTAGAGCATCGCGCCGAACGAGAAGATGTCTGAACGCGAATCGGCCGCCTGACCGCGCACTTGCTCGGGAGACATGTAGCCCACGGTTCCCATCACCGTCCCGGGAGAGGTGCGCGCTTCGGTAGCCGCGTCCTCGTCCGGGTCGTCCGCGGTCACCATCTTGGCGAGGCCGAAGTCCAGGATCTTGACGCCCGCGCTCGTAACGAAGACGTTCTCGGGCTTGAGATCTCGATGGACGATGCCTTTGTCGTGCGCGGCGCCGAGACCATTGGCCATCTGGCGCGCGAGCTCCAACGCGCGTTCTCGAGAGAGAGATCCTCGGTTCAGGAGCTCTCTCAACGTTTCTCCCTCTAGACACTCCGTCACCGCGAAGACGATGTCGTCTGCTTCACCGAGCTCGTGGATCGCCAGAATGTTGGGGTGAGAGAGCGCGGCCACCGCCTTCGCCTCGCGCTCTAATCGAGCTCGCGCGTCCGCGTCGTGAGCAAACGACTCCGGCAGCACTTTGATCGCGACGTCTCGTTCCAGCCGTGGATCGCGTGCCCGGTAGACCTCACCCATTCCGCCTTTACCGAGGGGCGAGAGGATCTCGTAGCGACCCAACGACCTTCCTGTGCTCAACGTCATCGCCGACGAGTCTAATACGACCCCCCTCCGCTTGGAAAATTACCCGGCTTTTCGTTGGGCGGAAGTATGGCCGCAACTCGACCTCCACGTTCTCGCCGGTGAGCAAAGCCAGATACTCTCGAACATCCTGTGCTAGCTCAGCGCGCGACATACTCTTGCGGCTCCTGAGTCCCGCCCCTTCCCGATTATCCCCGGCCTCACCATCGTTGCGAAGTGCGGTTAGTGAAAGTTATCGAGTTCTGATAATATAGAAACGTGATTCAGACCTTCGGCAACCAGCTTGCGGAAGATCTATTCGATGACAAGCAGACGAAATTGGCTCGTCGCATCCCGCCGGGTTTGCGGCGTTCAGCCCGGCGAAAGCTTCTGTACGTGCACGACGCTTCGGAGTTGCGAGATCTCCGGGTGCCCCCGGGTAATCGATTGGAAGCGCTCAGGGGCGATCTGAAGGGGTTTCACTCGATTCGTATCAACGACCAATGGCGAATCGTTTTTCGTTGGGCCGAAGGCAGTGCGTTTGAGGTTGCCATCATCGACTATCACTAGAGGGAGGATGGAAGAATGAAGCAACCCAAGAATCCGTTTCATCCGGGTGAGATGCTTTTGGAAGAGTTCTTGAAGCCGTTGGATATGACTCAGACGTCGTTCGCGGAGAAGATCGGATGGACTCGGGCGCGCCTCAGCGAATTCATTCATGGCAAGCGAGGTGTCACCGCAGACGCCGCGCTTGATCTGGCAGAAGTACTCGGTACCTCGCCGAAGCTGTGGATGAATCTTCAGGCGACCTACGATCTCGATCGCGCTATCAAGAGAAGGAGACGTGTCGCCTAAAGGGAGATGCGCCGGCCCGTTGTTCATGTTTTGTCAGAGACCCACTGCGAAGTAGTGGACTCAGTGCGAAATGGAATCGGGCGATGCCCCTCTCGCTGTTAAACTTCGTCGCAGCAGGGGCTCGGCATGGATATAAATACGCGACCTTCTCGTCGTCGTCAACGGTTTGATTGCTTCGAAGGAGACGCGGGAGCGTTTCCATTTTGCGATAGCCCTTGATGCGCCGGACCTTCTTCTCGACGGCGACGATGCCGAGAGCAGACCAGCGGTGGATGAGCTCGGCCCATCGCTTGAGAAGTCGTCGGCGGTCAGGTGGTGAGTCATCATCGGACTCGATGCGAGACCGCCTTGCCGACAAAGTAGTCCCCGTCACGACCGCCGCGATCGCCAGGAAGATGAAAATGGTCTCGACGCGCACGATTCTGCCGCTGCAGGGAGTCGATGTCGAGCTCGCGCGCTCGCGCCCAAGTCCCGTTCGCGTGGGGGCGTGTGCTAACGGGACGTCAGTGGACGTCAAACAATTCAGGGCTATGGCGTTGGGTTCGGTACGAGGCCGGGTAACACGTAGGCAAAGAGCATGGTGACGATGGCCATGAGCAACGCCAACGCGACGCTGTGCTTGAGCGTGACGCGGAAGAGCCGGCCCTCCTCGGAGGAAGCCATTCCCGTTGCCGCGACGGCCACTGCGATGCTATGGAGCGAGATCATTTTACCCATGACGCCGGTGGCGGCATTCGTGGATGCGGTGAGAATTGGGTTCAATCCGAGGGTGTTGGCGGTCACTACTTGTAAAGTGCCGAACAAGGCGTTGGATGGTGTGTCGCTCCCGGTCAAGAAGACGCCGGTCCACCCGATCATCGCGCTGAAGAACGGAAATAGCGTTCCCGTCGCGGCAAAGGCTAGGCCCAACGTCGATGTCATCCCCGCGTAGTTCATGCGAAAGGCGAGTGCGAGAACGGATGCGATTGTCAGTAGCGGAAGGGCCAGCTGCTTGAGGACGGATCTGCAAATGCCGATAAAAACGTGCCGGCGAGACGCCCAGCAGAAGTGACGCGGCGAACGCGGCGAGAAAACACGACGTGCCTGCCGCGGAGAGCCACTGGAAGTTGTACACCTCGAGGGTGATGGCGAACGCAGGTGAAACTCGGCGTTTTCCGTTGACGATCTCGTTGATCTTACGGGGCGAGCATCCACAACCCTTCGCCAAATCCCTTTGGTTGAGTCGAAGCTCCACCATGTAGATTTCGTCAAGCACCTTGCCGGGGTGTAGAGATGACGGATTCTTTATCATGGTCAACCTCGATGGTAGTTGAATCGTCAGTCACCGCGCGGACAGCCACACGAGCACCTCGGCGAGTGACAACCCGACGAAAGACCCGATCATCGATCCGATGAGGGACATGACGACAGCGACGGGCACGAGCTCTTTGCCGTACGCGGCTCCGACGACGGCAGCGGACGGTGCGCTGCCGATATTCGCGATCGATGCGATACCGGTCAGGTAGAGGTTCATACGAAGCGCCCGCGCCGCGAGTAGGAGCAAGACCGCGTGTACGGCGAGGATCATGAATCCAGAGAGGATGTACATCGGTGCTTGAGCGACAGCGGCAAGGCTCACCTCCGCACCTATCAACCCGACGATGACGTAGAGCATGATGCCGGAGACTTCCTCGCTACCGCCGATCCGGCTGAGTCGAGTGGGCGCTCCTGCCATGCCGAGCAAAGACGAGATGACGATCGTCCATATCATCGGGTTGAGCCATCCCGAGGCGGCAAGCGTGGCGCCCAGGTGATTGCTGGCGGACGCGACGACCAGTGACACGCCGATCATCAGCAGCAGGGACGGCGTGTCGACGGTCGCTGTGGTGCCAACGTTGTGGAGCTTGCCGAGCACATCCTCGAGCCCCTCATCTCGAGCACGAAGAAAACGGTCGACCCGCGCTTTGAACGGCTTCATCGCGATGACGATGACCAACCACACCGAGTAGCACAGCGCTCCCATCAAGAGGGTGTACGTCATCGCGGCGTCGGTGACCGCCAGCGCTTCTTTGACCGCGACGAAGTTTTGCGTGCCTCCGGTCCACCCTGCGGACATCGTCGCGAAGGTCAGGGGCGTTTCATCACCGAGGAGTCCGCCCATGGCCTGATGAACGACGACGAATCCGATCATGATGGAGAGTGTCGACGCCAGGAAGAGCATGATGAGTCGGACGCCGAGCTTCTTGATGATCCCAAGGTCGAACCGGAGAGACATCAGAAAGAGCATCGCCGGGATCAAGTTGTCCCGAACCATCGCTCGTGCCGTGCGGACCTCGTCCGTCATCTCCCACGCGCCCAACGTGTACAACGCCATCGACCCGAACATGACCAGTACGATGCTTGGAAACCATTTGAAGAACGCGGACGGGCGGTTTTGCTCGACCCAGACGAGAAGGCCACACAGGCCGAACATGATTGCGATGAAGTCGAATCCGCCGGTTATCAAGATGTCTCCACGACGATCGACGGACGCAATGACCGCCGATCCGCCAGCATTATGCCGTGGACGCGACTTCGTACACCCGCCCCTCTCGGCAAGGGTGGCATGAGTGAGGTCTATCGAGCCCGTGTCGTGCCGATATCGCTGGCAGACGAAGAGCGGACACCGGGGTCTTGCCACCACTCGGGTGGTATGTAACTCTTCGCGCCGAGGTGCATGGATGAGATACGTCCTCGCAGTTTTGTTGTTCGCGTCGACCGCGCATGCCGAAGAGGCGGGTGAGCTCCTCGCTCGATGGGTCGCGCTCGATGCACCGATGGGTCACGAGCACATCACCACCGACCGTCTGCTCGAGCTCCTGCCTGGCTGGGCGCGCGACGTGAACGGGAACTTGACCCGTCGCGTTGGGTCGGGCGAGCCCCGTCGGGTCGTTGCATGTGGCCTCGACGGACACGCCTACGTCGTGAGCCAGATCCGTGACGACGGTTACCTAAGGCTCCACCGTATGGGTCGCGGCTCTGCGCACCCGCTCTGGGATCAGGCCCATGAGGGGCAGCAAGTAAGAGTTCTTACCGACAACGGCCCGCTCGTCGGCGTCATAGGGATCGCGAACGGGCACTTCGCCTCGCAGCATCGCGGAGAGAGCCAAGTCGTCACCGCGGATGAACTGTGGTTGGACGTAGGCGCGGAGTCGGCCGACGACGTCGCCGCGATGGGGATCCGTTTGCTCGACCCAGTGGTGCGGAACGTGCCGCCATGGAGCTACGCGCGTGAAGTCGCCGGGGCGGATGCCGGTGCGCGCATCGGTTGCGCGGCGGTGGCCGCGGTCTCGAAAGGGGCGGTCGCGTCTGGCGAGACGGTGTTCGTGATGAGCGCCCAGCATCGATTCGGTTGGGTCGGCCTCGGCGGCGTCGTGACTCGGCTGGGGAGAGTGGACGAGCTGGTGATCGTCGGCGACGGTGAGAGAGGCCGTCGTGATGAGAGTGTTGCGACCGATGTCTCACGACGTCTTGGGCCGGTGCTCGAGCGTGCAGGCGTCCAAACCGTTCGATGGTTGGCGCCGGCGGTTGAAGACGCGGGCTCGCTCGTGGAGCGGGTTAGCCTCGTCGAAGCCGAAGTGCTGAAGGAATCGGTGCGGCGAAGCGCCGGTGTTCGAGACGGGACTTCGACCGAATGGGTTGCGGCGCCCGAGCCGCTAGCGATCCGCTCGACCGCGTCCGATGACGCCGACGAGAGCGACGCGGCGCTTCTCCTACGTCGTCTCGCGGAAACGTCTGCCGCACCCGGACACGAGCTCCCCGTGCAGCGCATCGTGCGTGAAGCCATGCCCGCGTGGGCCCACGATCAAGCCCAGGTCGACGAGCTCGGCAACCTCTGGCTCGTCATGGGGCCGGAGGCGGGCGCCGCGGACGTGTTCATCGCCCACATGGACGAAGTCGCCTACACGATCGAGTCGATCGCGCCGAGCGGCGTGACGGAATTGCGCCGCCGCGGAGGCGTCGTCGAGTCCGCCTGGGAGGGGCAGCTCGCAAAGGTTCAGTTGGAAAGCGGTGACGAGCTCCGCGGCGTCTTTCTCACTCGCGAAGCTCCGGAGCAGAAGCGTCCGGAGCGGGTGCGAGCGTGGTTCGGGTGGGACGCCAATGAGCTCGCTGACAAGGGCGTTCGCCCTGGACTCGGCGTGACCGGCTACAAGGAAGGGCATCGCATCGGAGCCCATCGCTTCGCCGCCCGCTCGCTCGACGATCGGGCCGGTACCACCGCGTTGTTGAGGGCGCTTCAAGGGATCGATCCAAGCGCGCTCGACCACAGGGTCATCTTCGCGTGGTCCGTGCAAGAAGAGGGGGGGCTCATCGGCGCGGCGGCTCTCGCCGAGCGCTTCGGCACCGAGACGCGCCAGGCCTTCAGCATCGATACGTTCGTGTCCTCGGATACGCCGCTCGAATCCCCTCACTTCGCCTACGCCCCGTTGGGTGAAGGCCCCGTCCTTCGCTCGATCGAAAACTCGAGCATGGCACCCCTCAGTGAGCGCCGCCGTGTGCTCGCGCTCGCGCGCGCGGAAGGTCTTCCCATCCAGTACGGCCTGACCCAAGGCGGGACCGACGGGACGACATTCACGTTTTGGGGCGCGGCCAATGCCGGTCTGTCCTGGCCCGGTCGATACAGTCACTCGCCCGCGGAGGTCTTGGACTTGCGGGACCTCGTCGAGCTCTCCCGATTGATTGGTCTCGTCGCCAATACGCCTCGTTGAAGAACGACCGCCTCGCCATCGTCGGCTGCGCCTTGTTCGCTCTCGTCGGCCTCGGCTTCGCCGTCCACGAAACGCGACAGCTCACGTACCTGCTTCGCGACGGTCAACGTGCCGACGCGGAAGTGGTCGAGATCTACGTCGGAGTCAAAGGCGGAAAGAAAGCAGTCTTCGAGTTCGCGACTTCGACCGGGGAAACGGTGCGGGCTCGCGACCTCTTTCAGATGTACGTCATTCGCCATCGACTGGGCGACGGTGTCACGGCGCTATACGATCCGGAAGAGCCTGCCCGTGCGACGATCGATATAGGCACTTGGATGTGGCAGGAGCCGGGAATCGCTTACTTCGCGTTCATCGTCTTCGCGGTGCTCGGTATCCTCATCGTGAGGAGTCATCGGCCGAAGCCTCTGCCCGAGAAGTGACACTACCCATTCCAGCAAGGAGACCGAACATGAACTTGAGCATGAACAAAACGTCAATCGCTGTCTGTGTCGCGCTCGTATGGGCGATCGCCGTCTCGGCGCAAGCTCAAACGGGCCTGAAGGTACACATCTCCGCGGACCTCGAAGGCGTCGTTGGAAGCGTCACCCGCGAGCAGACCGGCCAAGGCGGCTTCGAGTATCAGCAAGCGCGCGAGTGGATGACCCGGGAAGTGCTCTCTGCCATCGAAGGGGCTCGGGCGGCCGGCGCAACGGAGATCCTCGTCGCCGACTCTCATGGAAACGGGCAAAACCTGTTGCTGGAGGAGCTCCCGAGCGGCATTCAGCTCGTGCGTTCCTGGCCGCGGCCCTTGGGGATGATGGAAGGCGTCGACGAGAGCTTCGACGCCGTGATGTTCATCGGCTACCACACGTCCAGCTCTAATCCGGACGGCGTTTTCGCTCACACCTACACGGGTGACTTCACGGACGTGCGCATCAACGGGACGTCTGTCACCGAGGCGGCTCTCAACGCGGCCATTTCGGGCCATTTCGGGGTGCCCGCGGTCATGATATCCGGGGACGACGCCGTCATCGAAGAAGCCCGGGCCGTGCTGGGTGATCTGGAAGGAGCCATCGTCAAGTACAGCTACGGCTACAACGCGGCGCGCACCTTGACTCCGGAGGACGCTCGCGAGCGCATTCGCGAAAGCGCTCAGCGCGGTCTCGAGCGCCGCTCCGAGCTTTCACCTTAC
>JAJCXL010000407.1 GCA_029263435.1 Acidobacteriota bacterium
TATGCGCAGTTCTTGACGACTCCGGCCCTACGGGAGCTCGCCCGCCGTATTCGAGATTTGCCCGGCGAATGAAGTCGCTCGCGGGAGCTCTGCATCGCGCCGCCTCGGTTCTCGCGAGCTTCGCGATGGGCGTCTCAGGAACGGGTCTGTTCTTGATGACACTCACCATCTGCTGGCAAGTATTCGGCCGCTATGTCCTGAACGATTCTCCCGCCTGGTCCGAATCGCTCGCGCTCATCACGATGCTCTACTTCATCTTGTTCGCCTCCGCGGTCGGTGTCTACGAGGGCTTCCATCTGGGCTTCGGTCTTCTTCCCCATCGCCTGCCCCGCGCGGGGCGTCATGCCTTGGCGCTCGTGAATGACGGGCTGATCGCAGTCTTCGGCGTCGTGATGGCTCGAAACGGGGCGATCCTCTCGGAGTTCACGGCGGCGCACGGGATCCCGACGCTAGGCATCTCGCGGGCGGTCGCCTATTGGCCGTTCGTCGGCGCCGGAGTGCTCATGACGATCTTTGCCTTGGATCATGCGGTGCGACTCCGAGAAAGCGACGTGGGCTGAGCGTTGGAGCTCACCGTTCTCTTCGGCACCTTCGCGGTCCTTTTGGTCGCGGGATTGCCGGTCGCGTTTTGTCTAGGGCTGTCGTCGGTAGCGGCGCTGTCTTATCTAGACGTCCCGGTCGTGATCGCTTTCCAGCGGATGGCGGCAGGGATGAACGTGTTCGCGCTCATGGCGATCCCGTTTTTCATCTATGCCGGAGAGCTCATGCATCACTCCGGCGTGGCGGAGCGTCTCGTTCGCCTGGCCGAATCGATGCTCGGAAGAACGCGCGGAGGACTCGGACAAGTCAGCGTGCTGTCTTCGATGCTGTTCGGCGCGGTATCGGGCTCCGCCGTCGCGAGCGCCTCCGCGATGGGCGCCGCTCTGATTCCGATCCTCAAAGAGAAGGGTTACGAAGATGATTTCGCGGTGAACGTGACCGTGACTGCCTCGACGACCGGTCTTCTCATCCCACCGTCTCACAACATGATTATCTATGCCGTCGCGGCGGGCGGCGGCGTCTCGATAGCGTCGCTGTTTCTCGCCGGATTGGTTCCGGGAGTCTTGCTCGGTCTCTCGCTCATGGTCGTCGTTCACTCTCTCGCCCGGAAGCGAGGCTATCCTCGCGGCGAGTTTCCGGGCCTTTCGGTCGTATCGAAACGTTTCATCGGAGCAATACCAGGTCTGTTGTCCGCCGTCATCATCGTGGGAGGGATTCTGTCTGGCGTTTTTACCGCGACCGAATCGTCCGCCATTGCCGTCGTCTATACGGTCTTCGTTTCAGTGGTGGTCTATCGCAGCCTGGATGCTCAAGGGTTCTGGAGGGCGACGCTAGGCGCCGCACGCACGACGGCGATCGTGATGTGGGTCATCGGGACGGCCTCGGCTTTCGGTTGGGTGATGGCCATCGCCGAAGTGCCGTCGACCCTTTCCGGGGCGCTCTTGGGTTTCAGCAACCATCCTTTGGTGGTGATTCTCCTCATCAATCTCATCCTTCTGTTTCTCGGCACGTTCATGGACATGTCGCCGCTCATCATTATTACTACCCCCATCTTTCTACCGGTTGCGACTGGCTTGGGGATGGACCCGGTACACTTCGGCGTCGTCTTGATACTCAACTTGGGGATTGGTCTCGTGACGCCGCCGGTCGGCTCGGTGCTCTTCGTTGGCTGCGCCGTGGGTGGAGTACCCATCGAGCAGTGTGTCCGCTCGATCTGGCCGTTCTACATCGCTATGATCCTCGTTCTCTTCGTGGTCATCACGCTTCCTCAACTCTCACTTGCGCTGCCGCAATTGTTTGATTGAGCTGTGCTCATGGAATGTTTGAGATGAAAAAAATTGTGACGCTGATTATCTGTGCCGGCGCGGCGCTGATCCTGACTCCTGCTTTCGGTCAAGAAACCACGGAGTTCGGAGCGGTCTACGACGACATGACCGCGGACCAGAAGCGGCTGATCGCCGACTGGGTCGAGAGGTTCAACGAAGTCACGGGGCAAGATGTCGAGGCCGGCCCATTCTATGACCGCTTCGTGCGGCTATCGACGAAGACGACCTTCGATGCGGTGACCCACGCTTTGACGAACACACCGTTGACCGATGCCTCCGGCGCATCGCTCGGAACCGCCATCGGGCTGCTGGAGCGTCTCGAGGATGTTCGTGGGAAAGTCAAAGGAGCCTCGGGGGATCGGCAGTTTCGGATCTATGTAGTTCTCAAAGAAGGTGCGGTGGATATCCTGAACGAAAGCGCCGAGTTCAAACGCGGGGCGGACAATACGGTCTTTCACAAAGGCTATCCGATGAACTATCGCGCCCAGGGCGGCGTACCTTCGATTCAGATCTCGATCGCTCTCGACGAACGGCGCGCGGATGTCGATGTGGACTATCGCTCGTCGAGCTTTCCGCAGGCCTTGTTCAACGGACATTTGAGTGCGGCGAACTCTGACGTCAGAGCCGGAAACAACGTCGTCCGACATAACGGCCGGTGGGAGGGATTCACCGATTGGTGGCACGGGCTGTTCGGTCTTCGGCTGGCGAGCGACTATGAAGACATCGTCATCGATGACAGCCTGCAGTTTCCCGACGCTCCCCGTGCGGGGAAGCAAACCATCGAGAAGATGACACGCGACTTCCTCGATGCATGGCTCGTCGACGGAAACATCATCGAAGCGATGGGCTACGTTTCAGAGCGCGCCTATGCGTGCTTGGAGCTCACTCAGGAAGGACCGGCGGACCGCGGGATGGCTCCTTTCCAGCTCGTGATGGCGATGAAGGAAGTCAAGGATGCCCTGGGAGCTGTGGATGACCTCGAAAGGCGCACCCTCGGAGTGAGACTCACGGATCCCACTCTCAAAGTCGTACGCCAGCCGCATCATGCTCAGTTCGTGCTCTACTCCGTACCCGACGACGTCGCGCAATCGTTCGAGTGCGCGAATCGACAAACGCTCTCTGGACGAGCCGTCTCCCGATTCCATCGTCAATACGGGAACTACTTCGCGGCCGTGCTCTATGTCGACGGAGGGGCGAGCAAAGGGGAGACCTTGGCTCTGTTGTGGGCGAAAGAAGGGGACTACTGGAAGATCGTCTCCTTCGAGAGCGAGCCGGAGAAAGACGTGACCGAGTTGTCCGAAGCACCCTTGGTTACTCTGTCACGGATCGATGAAGACGAGAGCTTCTCCGCCGCCGTCGGTGACTTTCTCTCCAAGTGGCTGGTCGATCGCGATGCCGCGTCGGCGTTTTCTTACCTCTCGACGGAATGCTACTCCTGCTACAACACGCTCCGAGCAGAGGGGCTCACCGCGGCCACCTCGGACGAGCAAGCCGGGCGTCTCATTCGCGAGCAGATGGCGCTCGTGTCCGATGCGGTTGGAGCACCGGCGTCTCTCGAGGACGTCGTCGAAGGGGTCGAGCCGAGCCATCCGATGATTCGGGTCATGACTCACGACGACGAAAGTGCCTATACGTTGACGAGTGTGCCGAACGTCATCCGACAGCTCGCGAACTGTAGCTATCGCGCCTCGGGAGGCTCGATTCCGGACACCATGCCGGCCGACTACGGTGACGTCGCGGCGACGCTGTTCCGGTTTCGCACCGTGTCCGGTGAAACACCCGTCTATCGGCTCGTCTGGGCGAGGATCGGAGGCGAGTGGAAGATCACGGCCTACGACATCGAGGATCCTTAGAGGGCGGGGACTTTCTTCAGTTTTCTGTCGGGTCCGTTGTGTCGTGGTGATATATGTTGTATAAACATATATGGTACAACCATGATTTCGAAAGAGCTGAAGAAGGGGAGCACCGAGATTTTGATCCTCTCCCTGCTCGAGAATCACTCTCGCCACGGCTACGAGCTCGGTAAGCTCATCGAGTCGCGCTCCGACGGAGTCTTGAAGCTCAACGCGGCGTCG
>JAJCXL010000408.1 GCA_029263435.1 Acidobacteriota bacterium
CGGATCTCCGGTACCGCCGTTCGAAAAATGCGTGAACGCCGCGCCCGCCCTCAAGGACAACCTCTCACTCAAAGCGATGCGAGCAAAAAGACCCCATTCCGTGTAGAAGGTCGCCTTCGTGCTCACCGCTTCGTTGAAGGGGTTGTTCTTCGGGTCGAACGGGTTCCAACCGAAGGCAGCGCCCACGCCGATATCCGAAGTGAGCTCGACCCGAGGACCGAGTGATGTCATCGGCCACGAGAACCACCCGTAAATCGCGCTGGGCGATCCGAGCTCCGAGCCATTTCGAAACGTGGTCCGCTGAAATCCGACGCCTATCGCTGGAAGGCGGTAGCGGCGCTGCCAGGCGCTCGCCCCATCCGTCTGCCACCCGAGCTCGAGCTTGAAAGCCTGAGAGCGATCGATCGGCTGTCCCGTGGCGTTGTCCGCATCGACGAAGCTCGTCGTGCCCAACACGATGCCGGGTTGATAGGACGCTCGGACGAACCACGGGCTCGGCTTTGCGGGTTTCTTATCTTCCTCCCCTTCCTCCCGGCCCACGACCGGGTGGGAGAAGCTCAATACGAGCAGGAGGCCGGCGAGCTTGCGTTTAGAAAAAGCCACGATGCCACAAAGAGAGAAAGTCCATCGACAGTGCCACGCTCACGTGGGCGAAGGCTCCCCACCATATCGAACGGCTCTCGAGCGCGAGCGTTCCAAGAGCGAAGCCCGCGACGATCGACCCGACGGCTTCCAGCGCGGGTTTTTGAAAGTGAATCATCGTATAAGGAGCCATCATCACGAAGATCGAGAGGTAGCCGAAACGCGGCAGGAGTCCATGAAGAACGAACCCTCGAAAGAAAAACTCCAGGCTGATGAACTGCAGCGCGTAGAGAACTTCCCACCCCCAAAACAAAGGCCAGAGGGGCTCGCCGTCTTCGATCGCGTAAAAAGGATAGCTCGCTTGAAACTCCGCGCTGAACGACGCGACGACGACGAAAGGAAGGATGAAGACCAGAAGCACCAGATAGATGCGCCCATAGGCCTTCTTCGCGGTGAGCCCGAGCCCGAACTCGGATAGCCGCACTTTCAACAACGTCACCACGACGAGGGCTGGAATCGCGACGTAGCCGACGATGCGCCATAGCGACCAGTAGACGCTCCGATGGATACGAGCGTCTGGAGAGGTGTTCAGCGCTTCGAGCAAACACTCAGACGTGCCGTCGAGCCCGAACAGGGAAAGCATCGATGCGAGTCGGCCCGCCTCATACGGCATTCCGATGAACCTTATCAGTACGAGACAAAGCATCGCTGTGAGCAAGACAACGATGGCGCGAGCGTCGCTCCCGGGGCGAATCTCCGCATCCGCGCGCGCGCGTAGATCCACGACGAAGCGTTTCCACAAAGCCTGCAAAACTCGCCGAGTTTACCCCAGCGCCTCGTGCACCGACAGGTTTCACGTGCCGACGGCGAGCGGAAGCCAAACGCTATACTCGGAGCCGATGGATGACGACGCCTGTCCCGATCGCCGGACGCTCACGGCTTTTCTCGACGGAGAGCTTCCCGAGCGCAAGGCGGCCGGTGTCTCCGATCACATGGCCCAATGCGGAATTTGCTACGACACGATCGCCGCTGCCGTGCGCGCGCAGCGCGACGCCCCGCCTCCTGAGTCCCCGCTTTTTCCAGCTTTCGCCACCGCGATCGCGATCGCGATGGGGCTCACGCTCGCGCTGTGGCTCGTGCTCGCGCGTCTGTCGTAGTCGCGGCCCCCGCTCAGCGCCTGACGTCAGGCATCAGAAAAACGGTCCGGGCGAGATCGGACTCGATCCGCTCTCGCGAGTACCACCCACCGAGGACGTCTTTCTCCAAAAGGTCTGCGTTGTTCGCGATGAACTCGCCGTAGCCTTCGTGGGGCGTCGTTCTCATGCGCTCCGCTACCAAGCTCAGAAACGCCATCGTGATCGTGACATTGTATTTCTTGGGCACGCCTGCCTGGGTCGCGAGCGACCGGATGCCGGATGCGTATCTCGCCGCCGCGGCGACGAAGTCCTCTTCTCCAAGCATTTGATAGGCGACCCCGATATGGTCCGCGTGACGGAAAGCTCCAGGATCGAGATCACCGGTCTCGAAGGATTTGGCGAGCTCTTGGTAGTCCACTAGGTCTCTCCTTCCTCGCGGAGCTTGTGGCTGTCCGCCGCGACGAGATCGAGGTCGTAGACCCGCTTGAGCTGCTCGATCTTCTCGAGCGTCGCTTCCGAGAACGGGGGCTTGTTCTCGAAGCAGTGAAGGGTCATGCCTTCGAGGAGATCTCCCAAGGACATCTCGAGGTGCTCAGCCAGGCCTTTGAGCACCTTGAGTAACCGCTTTTCGATACGGACACCGGTTTGAACGCGTTCGACGGTCTTTGACATGACATCAGTTTATTACCTAGGTACCTAACTGTCAAGGTACGATACTAAGGCTATTCATTTTCGCCCGTCGTTATTAGGTGGTCCGGCGCTATCGGTGGGCTTCGGATAAGTAAAAGAGCGATCCGGAAACGGTGGCGGCTCCGGTACCGGCCGCGGATCCTTGTCGATCGCCTCGAGAAGATAGGCGACGGCAGCTTCGAGCTGCGCGTCCTGTCCTTCGAACGTGGCGTGCGGCAAGTTCATCACGACGATATCGGGCTCGAGCCCGTGCTGTTCGATCAGCCACTCGCCCTCGGGACCGTAGACGCCGCTCATCGGAGCTCGGGCGATCCCACCATCACTCAACCGGTTCACGGAGCTCAGCCAAATCTCACCGCCCCAAGTACGGGTGCCAATGACTTTGCCGAGACCGAGACGTCGGAAGCCATCCGCAAACGCTTCGCCATCGGACGCCGTGTTCTCGTCGACGAGGACGACCATATGGCCTCGAAACGCGTACTGCATGTTCCAATAGGGCTCGCCGACGCGACTCTTCCAGTAGAACCACGCTTTCCTCATGAGCTTCTCGAGGATGAAGCTGTCGATGTTTCCCCCTCGATTTCGGCGCACGTCGATGATGAGCCCCTGCCGGTCGAAGACCGGATAGAACTGCCGGTACCACGCCGTCACGTCGTTGCCCCCCATCGCCCGCAAGTGAACGTAGCCGAGCTTGCCTTCCCCCGCGTCTTCGACCGCAAGGCGACGGGTGTACTCCCAGTCGCTGTAGCGCAGCCCGAGCTCGTCATCGATAGGCATCACGACCACGTTGCGGAGCGCTCCGGAAGCGGCGGACTTCAGCTCGAGCAGAACTTGGCGGCCTGCTTGATGCCTCAGGAGCGCTCCGATATGACGCACGCTCAACGCCGGGACGCCGTTCACCGCGACGACGACGTCACCGACCCGCGCGTCGACTTCGTAATCCGAGAGAGGCGACATTTCGTCGGGATAGTCCGGGTCCGATTGATAGATGTAGTCGATCCGATAGCCCCCGGCCGGCTCGTCGCGGATGAGCCTCGCGCCGAGGCTCCCGAGCTGGACGTCGTCCGGCCCTTTGCGTATGTCTCCGCCTCTCACGCTCGTGTGGAGAGCGGAGAGCTCACCGACGACCCGGCCGATGAGCTCGCTCAGCTCTTCTCTCGTCGTCACCCTATCGACGAGGGGCCCGTATTTTTCGAGGACTCCGTTCCAGTCGACGCCGTGCATTCCGAGGTCGTAAAAGTAGTCGCGCTCGAGCCGCCACGCATCCGTGAAGATTTGTCTCCAGTCTTCACGAGGATCGATGGAAAAGCGCACTCCCGAGAGGTCGAGAGCGAGCTTTCCCAGCTCGCTCGGCGGCTTGGCCTCCGCGTCCAGCACGTAGAGCGACTCGCTCTTTCTAGCCAGGAGCTTCTTGCCATCGAGGGATAGCTCGAACATCCGTACGTCCTCGACGAGCTCGATGGGCTTCGGCGCGTCGTTCGAGATCTCGAGAGCCGTGAGATCCCACGTCGCGTTCCGGCCGGAAGCGCGCGACAAGTAGAACAACGCGTTCTCCCCCACGCTGAGCGCTCGATACTGGCCGCTTTCGACCGGAACTTTTCGCACCCGACGCGAGATCCCCGAAAGGTCGACGTCTCCCGTCGACGCCTCGCTCACCGGAGCTTGGAGCTCGTCTTTCGGCTTGAACGGCGAGCGCGCACTCTCTCGAAGCGCCAGCACGTAGATCTCGATCGGCGCGTCGAAATAGGGCTCCGGTTGGCGCGGTCCCCACGGAGCGGTCACCACCGATCGCAGGTCGCGGTCGGAAAGAAAGTAGAGAAGCGATCCATCCGCGCTGAAGGCGGGGCTTACGCTGTTCACTCGCTCTGTCGTCAGCGCGACGCGACTCTCACTATGGATGTCGTACAAGAAGATCTGCGAGAACGTGTTCAGGGCCGTCTGGACGTACGCCAAATAGTCTCCGCCCGGCGACCACGTGACATCGGCCACACCTTCACGGTTGGTCGACACCAGCACCTGCTCTTTCGAAGCGATGTCGACGAGCCACAAGTCGTTGTTGTTATCCGTAAACGCAATCCGGCTTCCGTCCGGCGACGGGACTCCGGTGAAGCGCAACACGGTGCCGTTGCCGGTGAGAGCCTCCGTCTCCCCCACCCCGTTCGCGGGAACCCGGTGAAACTCGAGCTCGCCGCTCTCGTCGCTGAGCGCGAGCAAGCTCTCGCCATCCGGCAGAAACACGACGTCCCGGTAGCGGACACCCTCCCGCCGCGACGCTTGCACCGTACGTCCGTTCTTGGCCGGCACGACGAATACGCGCCCACGGACGGTGAGAGCGACACTGTCCCCACTCGGATGGAGATGGGCAGAGCTCAAATAGTCCATCGGCTTGGTGACCCATTTTTCACGGAGCTGATCGAAATCCGAAGCGAGCTCGATCGGAATGAGTCGGTCCGTTCCGGAGGCGATGTCATAGAGCCAGAGATCCGCCGCGACCTGGTACACGATGCGGCCGTCCGATAGTGAAGCGTCGCGAACGTCCCAGCCCGCATGCTTCGTATGAGAGCGAACGTCGCCGCCGTTGCCGTCCATCGACCACAAGTTCATCGTGCCGTCGCGATCCGAGACGAAGTAGACCCGCTCGTTCCACCACATCGGGGTATGGCTTTCCCCGACGTAGTCGGCGGTGAGGTTGACGGCTTCCTCGGCGCCCTCATCGAAACGCCAAACCCGTCGCGCGGTGCCGCCCGTATATCGCCTCGTGACGTTTCGATGAAACGCCGGGCGCACGAAAAACAAGGAGCGGCCCGTGTCGTCATAGGAGCCTTCACTCGCTTGAGCGAGCGGCATTCGCGTCCGCGTGCTCGCTGCCGGGTCGAGCGTCACGAGCTGAGGATCGGGTAGCGTCGCGTAATGCGTGGTCTGGTAGAGGATGCCGCCACCGGGAGTAAAGCCTAGAGCGATGCTGTCGTCGGCTTCGTAGGTCTGCCGGGTCGGCGGCCCACCAGAGATGGGCATGGTGTAGAGCTCCGCCGGCCCTTCATAGCGCGCCGTGAACACGAGCGTCGTCCCGTCCGCCGATATCGCCGGATGAGATTCCTCGCCCGGATGGGTCGTGAGTCGGACGGCGGTGCCCCCGGACGTGCTCACCGTCCACAAGTCACCTTCCGCAGCGAAAACGATCGTCTCACCAGCGAGGGCCGGGTACTGATAGTAGCCTCGACGATCCTGCGCGATCGAGGGGATCGCAATCAGAACCGCAAGGAGAAATCCGATTCTATCTCGAGCCATCGTGACCTCCGTTACGCGCCTAAACTAACTCATTGACGAGATCTCGCACAGAGTATGAAGATCTCGAGAACGAGAAGCTGATCCACGTTGGCGCGCGCGGACGGACTAGAGCAGACGCTCGAGAAAGGAGCCCGGTGATGGATCCCCTTCTCACACTCGACGGAGTCGAGCGTCACTGTTCGGCCGCAACACTCTACCGATCGTCTGTCGACGCGAGGAAGCGCTCAGCCTCCTGGTAGCCCGGAAGCTCGCTATGTCCGGACCAGATCGCACGCAGCGAGCGATACCGCTCCGCCGCTTTAGCACGTTCGCCGGTCTTCGCGTAAGCGCGAGCCGCGCCCAAGAGCGATCGCGCCCGATTCGGGGTTCGGAGCAAGCAAGTCTCGAACGCTGTCGCCGCCTCCGCGGGCTTTCCGACTTCGAGGAGCACTTCGCCCAGAAGCTCGTGCGATGGCTTGATGGGATTCGCCGCGCCGTTCGGGGGGCGCATGGACTCCTCGATCTCGGTCGCTTGCACGAGAAGCTCGACGGCCTCGTCGCTCTTACCCTCTGCGAGCGCGGTGAGCGCCTTCACCTCGTGGAGCATGACTCGAGCGCCGTGCCCTTGCCCATTGTCAGCCTTGGCGTCATTGGCTTTTCCGGCTAGCCGCTCCGCCATCTCCTTCGCAGCCACGAGATCGCCGGTCCGAGCGGCACTGATGCCGTTCGCCAAGAGCTCGTGCTCCGACGCAGTGTCCGGCAACGATTGGACCTTCCACTCTTCGGTCTCGACGATGTATCGAGCACGGTTGAGAGCGAGTCCGCTCTTCGCCCGGCCATTGGGCTCCATCGCGACCATCTCCTCGAACCGCGCGATGGCTTTCCTACCCTTTTCGTAGTCTCCCATCTGGAGATAGCCGTACTGACCCCAGTCGAGCGAATGCGACATATCGCCCATGCTGTCGCCGGGCTTCCACAGCTCGGTGCCGACTTTGTGGCCCCTATCGTTTTGATGCGCGACCTTTTCCCACATCCCATGCTGGATAAAGATGTGCGTCGGCATGTGGATCGCATGGGATACGGCCGGCGCGATGCCCGCATAGGCATCCGCGGCTTCGAGCGCGAGCGGTGCATGGATGGGATCGTCGAAAGAGTGGATGACATAGTGAGCGGCACCCGGGTGCTTCCGGTTTCGCCCGAACACGTCGAGAGCGAGCGCTCCAGCTTTCACTTCCAGTCGGAACGTCTCATCTTGCAAGGCCCGCGCACCGCTCAAGAGAGACACCGCGTAGAACGTCGTGACTTCATCGTCATCGGGAAACTCATGGTGCAAGCGCTCCATGGCGTCCATATAAGCGACCCGACGCGCACGCCAATCGCCGCCATCCGCCCAGAGCTCTTCCACGGCCGAGAGAAAGCCTTTTTCTCTAGCCGTCGGGGCCTTCGCAAGCCGTGCTTCCCTGGTCGGGCCAAGGCGTTTCAAGACCGCCCGCGGAGATTCTGGATCCTGCTCGCTCTGGAGCGGGTGGTTGTAGCAAAGCGATTCACCCCAATAAGCCATCGCGAATTCGGGATCGAGCTTCTGCGCGGCTTGAAACTGCTCGATGGCTTGCTTCCAGCCGAAGCTGTGAAGAATGCCGGCGCCGCGCAGGAAGTGATTCTGCGCCTCCGGCGTCCCCGAGGTCGGAAAGTCCAGGTTACCGACGTTTTCGAGCTGGGCCGAAGCCGGCACGACCATCAACACGGTGAGTAGAACGAACGCAAACCGACGCCACATAACAGGCCTCCTTTATTTGAAAAATAATACTAATGCCAATTGGAATATTCGTCTACTCGACGTCCGGCACGACGTTCCGGTGGGCTGAGGACGCTCGTCGCCAGCCGGCCAGTAGCAGACGCTCGTCGCCAGACGGCCAGTAGCAGACGCTCGTCGACGGCCCACGCTAGAATAATCGCTGGAGGCAAGACACTCTATGAGAGCGAAAGCATTCATTGGATTGGCCGTGCTCGTTGCGGCGGGCGCAGGGGCCGAGGAGAACTGGACTCGGTGGCGCGGCTCGGATATGAGCGGTATCGCGACCAACGTGAACCCGCCGATGACATGGAGCGAGACCGACAACGTCGCGTGGAAAGTCGCGCTTCCGGGGCACGGCTCGTCGACGCCGGTGATCTGGGGCGACCATCTTTACGTTCTCACCGCCGTCCCTGTCGACGGCTCGACGCCGCCGTTGCCTCCCCATGCCCGCGAAGGTGGGACCGATTCGCAGAGCCGCCGTGGCGAGATGTCGTCCGGCGTGGTCGAGCAAGAGTTCAAAGTATTGGCCATCCACCGCGATGACGGCAGGATCGTTTGGGAGCGAAGTGCCGGCAAAGCACTGCCCCACGAGGGCAAGCAACAAAACAATAGCTACGCGTCTTCTTCCGCTTCGACCGATGGAGAGGTCTTGATCGCCTATTTCGGATCTTGGGGCATCTATGCCTATGACCTCGAGGGAAATCTGAAATGGAGCAAGGACCTCGGGGACATGTACACGAGAAGCGGCTTCGGCGAAGGTGCCACCCCAGCGCTCCATGGCGATACCGTCGTCGTGCAGTGGGACCACGAGAAAGATTCCTTCATCGCCGCGCTCGACAAGAACACCGGAGAAGAGCGCTGGCGTAAAGACCGCGCGGAAGTCACGTCATGGGGCACGCCGCTCGTCGTCGAGCACGAGGGTCGATTTCAAGTCATCACGACGGGGACGAGCAACGTCACGAGCTATGACCTCGAGACCGGCGAT
>JAJCXL010000409.1 GCA_029263435.1 Acidobacteriota bacterium
GGGGAACGTCAGCGACCTCGCGCTCCATACGTGGAACATCGGAGTGAACTTCGACTGGAAGCTCTATGACGGGCGCCGAACGTCCGCCCAAGTCGCCGCGCTGCGCTCCCAGAAGACGCGGAGCGGCTTCGACGAGCACGCCTTTCGAAACACGTTGTCGGTGAGCCTGACGCAGGCGAACGGCACCTGGCTGCGAGCGCTCGAGGCTCTCGATGTCACCCTTCTCACGGTGGACCAGGCGAGAGAGGCCGAACGGGTCGCGGAAGAGTCGCTCGTCTACGGTGCGGCGACGTCCTTGGATGTCATCGAGGCGACCTTGTCGCTCCGGCAGGCCGAATTGAATCAAGTGACGGCAGCGCACGACGCGCTCGTCGCGCTCGCAGAAATGAAGTATCTCGTTGGATTTCGCGCCGACGCTCCCCACGCGGTCATCGAAGGACCTCGCTCGGTGGCCGGCGCGCAAACGGATTCGGAAGGGAGTCAACCTTGATCTCGGAGAACAAATGGATGTTGGCCGCCGCGATGGTCGCGGCTGTCGGTTCGTGGGGCTGCCAAGGCTCTGAGGAGCCGGTTCAAGCGGCGGAAGACCTCCCGGTGGTCGAACAACCGGCGACCAATGTCACGGTGATGACCCTCGAGCCCCAAACGCTCGCGGACGAAGTCAGCCTCTCCGCACGTTTGATTCCATGGGTAGAAGTCCAAGTCTCGACGGAGCTCGGAGGCACGGTCCAGGAGATAGGCTTCGAGAAAGGTCGCCGCGTGAGCGAGGGGCAGGTGCTCGCGCGGATTGGCACGGACTTGTTGGAAGCCTCACTATCCGAAATCGAGGCAGAGCTCGCACATGCCGAGTCGGAGTTCAACAAAGCAACCGAGCTCTTCAAGCGCCAAGCCATCCCGCGCCAGCAGCTCACCTCCGCGACCGCGAACTTCAAAGGCGCTCGAGCGCGCGTGAGCCACGCGAAGATCCGAGTCGAGCGCTCCATCATTCGTGCTCCGGTGGCGGGGATCGCGATCCAGCGTGAGGTCGAAATGGGAGAGGTCGTTCCCGCCGGCTCCCTCGTGACGACCTTGCACCAGGTCTCTCGTCTGAAAGCCCTCGCTGGGATCCCCGAAGACGATATTCCCTTTTTCAAAGTCGGTGCTACTGCGAAAGTCTCGATTGACGCTTTCCCTGACCGCACGTGCGACGGCAAGCTCCATTTTCTCAGCACCGCCGCGACCGGCCAGAACCGAAGCTTTCCCGCGGAGATCGCGATCGACAACCGCGCCGGAGATCTGCGTCCCGGGATGATCGTACGCGTAGCTCTGGTCAAGCAGACCTTCGAGGACGTGATCGTCATTCCGCGCGATGCGGTACTCGAGCGCGACACCGGCTATGTGGCCTTCGTCATGACCGGCGATCGTGCCGAGATCCGAAACGTAAAGACCGGCCCGAGCGAGGGCGGCTTGATCGTCATCCACGAAGGCCTGAGCGAGGGTGAGAAACTCATCGTCACCGGCCACCGAAACCTCGTCGACGCTCAGCTCGTGCGCGCCGTCACCCGCGAAGCTCTCTGAATCGGAGTGTCTCATTGAAGCTCACTGACTACAGCATCAATCACCGGCTCACGATCTACGTGCTCATCGCGCTCATCGTTTTCGCAGGCGCGACGACTTATGTCGCGCTGCCGCGAGAGTCTTTTCCCGAAGTCAAGATCTCTCTCATCTTCGTCTACACCGTCTATCCCGGCGTGAGCCCTGAAGACATGGAGACACTCGTGACTCGGCCGGTCGAGACCGAGCTAAAGGGCTTGTCCGGGGTGAAGGAGATTCGTTCGACGAGCTCCGAAGGTTTGTCCACGATCCAAGTCGAGTTCAACCCCGAGGTCGATCTCGACACCGCCCTTCAGAAAGTCCGCGAGAAAGTCGATCTCGCAAAGCCGGACTTGCCGCCGGAGGTCGAGGATCCCCGCATCCAGGACGTCGACATGTCCCAGATCCCCATTCTCGTCGCGAGCCTGGCCGGCGATATCGGCCTCGTACGGCTCACCGACATCGCCAAGGATCTCAAGGACGACCTCGAGGCGATTCCCGGAGTGAACCGCGTTCAAATCATCGGCAGTAAGACTCGCGAAGTTCAGGTCTATGTCGATCCTCGACGGCTATCGTCTTACGAGCTCAGTCTGTCGGACATCGTGGTGGCGGTCGCTCGTGAGAACCTCAACATGCCCGGCGGTGAGATCAGCGTCGGCACCCTCAAATATCTCGTGCGTCTACCGGCCGAGATTACGGACCCCGCCGAGATCGAGGACTTCGTCATCAAAGTGCGAGACGGTGAGCCCATCTATGTGCGGGACGTCGCGCGGGTCGAGTACGGCTTCGTGGAGGACACCACGTTGTCGAGGGTCGATCGCAACCCGTCCGTCACCTTGACGGTGGAGAAGCGTACCGGGTCGAACCTCATTTCCGTCGCCGACGAAGTGAAGGCCGAGCTTGCGCGACAGGAAGCCTTCTTGCCGCAGGGAACCATCGTGACGATCTTGGGCGACCAGTCCAAACAGATTCGAAGCATGGTCAACGAGCTGGAGAACAACATCCTTTCGGGCCTGATACTCGTCGTCGCGGTGCTGATGGCGTTTCTCGGTTTCCGCAACTCGGTCTTCGTCGCGGTCGCGATCCCTCTCTCTATGTTGATGGGTTTCGTCGGGATCCAGTTCCTGGGCTACACGCTCAACATGATCGTGCTCTTCAGTCTCATTCTCGTGCTCGGAATGCTCGTCGATAACGCGGTCGTCATCGTGGAGAACATTTATCGACATCGCGAAGCCGGTATGGATCCCATCAAGGCCGCGTCGGTTGGAACGAGCGAAGTCGCGATGCCCGTGATCGCCTCGACGATCACGACTCTTTGCGCGTTCGCCCCGATGTTGATCTGGCCTGGGATGGTGGGGAACTTCATGTCCTACTTGCCGATCACGCTCATCATCGGCCTGACGGCTTCGCTCATCGTGGCGCTCGTCTTCAACCCGACCCTTTGTGCTTATTTCATGACAGTGAAGGCTTCGAAGGGCGAGAAGAAAGAAGGCCGGTTCTTGACCCGCTATCGAGCGTTTCTCGGCTGGCTACTGACGCCCGCTCCCGACGAAGGATCGACGGGCTGGTTCTTCCGAAATTGGGCTCTGCCGCTCGTGTTCGTCATTCTCGCCCTCGCGGGAATGGGAGTCGTGCTCGGCGCCATGCTCCTCGAGAGTCAAAACCCTGCCGTCTTCACCATCGCGGGCGGATTGGCCGGCGTGGGCGCTCTCGCCTTTGCGCTTCAGGGGCTCTTATGGCTGGGATGGAGCGCTTCTCGACTCCTCTCCCGACGCCTCACCCCCTATGTCACGGACCGGCGCTCCGGCGTCATCTGGACGATGGGCGCCATCCTTGGATTCACCATCGCCGTCTATGGGGTCTTTGGCAGAGGCATGGAGTTCTTCCCCGAGATTGCGCCCGAGCAGATTTTCGTTGATGTCGAGACGCCTTCGGGCGCGACACTCGCGACCTCGAACGACGTGGTGGGGCGAATCGAAGCGTTGACGAGGGAGACGACCGATCTGGATCACAGCGTCGCCAACATCGGCTCGAAAGGCATCAGCATCGAAGGCGGAGGCGCGATGGGAGGCAGCGGCGGCGGAGCGTCGAACAACAGTCGGATCACTCTCGACTTGCATGACCGCGAGGTACGTTCCCAGCGGGACTCCTTCATCACCATGGAGAAGGTGCGCGAAGTGATCTCGAGCATCGACGGCGCCGATATCAAAGTCGACAAGCCCCAGGAAGGCCCTCCGGTCGGAAAGCCGGTCACGATTAGGCTCATCGGCGACGACCTCGACGTGCTCTTCGATCTCGCTCAGCGGGTCAAAGAACGGATCCGGCCGGTCCCCGGTTTGGTGAACTTGGATGACGACCTCGATCGCGGAAAACCCGAGCTCCGGCTGAACGTCGACCGGATCGAAGCGGTGCTCGCCGGAGTCAACACCCAGGAGATCGCGTCGACGGTGCAGACCGCCGTCCGCGGCACCGAGGCCTCCAAGTTTCGCATCGGGGAGGACGAGTACGACATTACCGTGCGGCTCGCCCCCGCCGACCGCGCGAGCTTGGACGATCTCGGCAACCTGACCGTGCCCGATGAGGACGGTGTTCCGATTCCGCTCCGCACGCTCGTGTCCCTCGAGCCCGGGGTGGGGCCGTCCGCGATCAATCGGGTCGACTTGAAGCGCGTCGTCACGGTAGAAGGTGATGTCGTGCGTGCGCCCGACCGGACGGAGGACTCGGTGCGACAGGCCGTTGCGGTCCTTCTCGGGGGGATGGACTTCCCGCCCGGCTATCGGTGGTCTTTCGCGGGCTCGAACCAGGAGGAGCAAGAATCGCAAGCCTTTCTCCAACGCGCGTTCGTCATCGCGGTCTTGCTCATTACCCTCGTGCTCGTCACGCAGTTCAACTCGGTGATCCTTCCGTTCACGATCATGGTCTCGGTGCTGTTGTCCCTCATCGGTGTCTTCTGGGGTCTCATTCTGACGGGCACCCCGTTCGGGATCATCATGACCGGGATAGGTGTGATCAGTCTGGCAGGGATCGTGGTCAACAACGCGATCGTGTTGTGTGATTTCATCCGACAGCTTCGAGACAAAGGCGTCGAAAAGACGCAGGCCGTGATCGAAGCCGGTGTGATCCGACTCAGACCCGTGCTGCTGACCGCTGTCACCACGGTCCTCGGTCTCATTCCTCTGACGCTCGGGTGGAACATCGATTTCTTCGCGATGTCCATCACGACCGGAGGCCAGTCCTCGCAGTTTTGGTACTCGATGGGCGTCGCGGTCATCTTCGGTCTGACCGTCGCGACCGTCCTGACGCTGGTCGTCGTCCCCATTACCTACCACAGCCTCGACTCGCTTTCGGGCGCCATGACCCGTTGGCGTCTCCGGCCTCGCGCGGGGGCAAAACGGGAGTCTTCAGAGGGCTTTGGAGAAGGCTCGGAGATCCACGCCCGCAAGGCGAGCGAGACGGGGTAGCTGCGCTATAATCACGCCTCGCCTTTAGCAGTCCGTGGTGAAAGTGCGTCGTTGCACCGAGACCGGCGAGGCGCCCGGCTGGCAAGGCGGGACGATCGAGAATGTCCAGACATTTGACAAGAGGAGCAACGCAGCTAGGCGGGATGCATCGCCGGTCTCGGTGCAAGCAAGCCGACGCATTTTCGCCACGGGCTGCTAACTCTTGGGAGATGCGGAGGGGTGCAAGAGTGGCTTATCTGGCTAGCCCGGAAAGCTAGTGTACCGGCAACGGTACCGTGGGTTCGAATCCCACCCCCTCCGCCACTCGAGGAGCGCGCGAAACGCGTTGGCAAGTTATTGAAAACAGTTTGTGTCCTGTGGCTCAGGTCCTGTGCGAATCGAGACTGTGAACCCCGTCAGACCCGGAAGGGAGCAGCGGTAAGCGGATACTCGATTGTGCCGCAGATCGCCTGAGCTGCAGGGCGCCAAAAAAATACGAACGAAGATCCGACCGAGCGACACTGGAGACCGATGCCTTACGAAGTCCTGGCGTTGAAGTACCGCCCGAAAGTCTTCGAGGACCTCATCGGCCAGGAAGCCGTGACCCGCACGCTCACGAACGCGATCCAACAGAATCGGATCGCACACGCGTTCTTGTTCGCCGGCGTTCGCGGCGTCGGGAAAACCACGACCGCCCGGATTCTGTCGAAAGCGCTCAACTGCGAGCGGGGTCCCACGGTGAGGCCTTGCGGCGAGTGCGCTGCCTGCACGGAGATCGCGCGCGGGAGCTCGCTCGACGTGCTCGAGATCGACGGCGCGAGCAATAACGGCGTGGAGCAGGTTCGTGAGCTCATCGATGGCGCTCGCTACGCGCCGTCTCGCGATCGCTTCAAGATCTACATCATCGACGAAGTCCACATGCTCTCGACGCCGGCGTTCAACGCCCTGCTCAAGACGCTGGAAGAGCCGCCCCCAGCGGTGAAGTTCATTTTCGCGACCACCGAGCACCACAAGATCCCGGACACCATCGTGTCGCGGTGTCAGGAGTACGAGTTTCGAACCGTCGCGCCGGCGTTGATTTTCCAGCAGCTCTCGCACATCGCTCGCGAAGAAGGCATCGAGGTCTCGGAGCCGGCGATCCGCGCGGTCGCGCGAGCGGCCTCCGGAAGCCTTCGCGACGGAATCTCCGCGCTCGACCAAGTCATCGCCGCCTCCGACAAGAAGATAGAAGAGCGCGACGTCACCGAGCTATTGGGGCTCATCGAGCGCGATGTGTTGGAAAAGACCACCCGCGCTCTCATCGCTTCGGATACCGCGGAAATCATGCGGACGGTGGACGGGCTCGCGCGCGGCGGGCGCGATTTCAGGTTCTTCGCCTCGGCGCTGATGCAGTACCTGAGAGATGTCCTCGTCGCGAAAGTCGCGCCGGACGCGACGGAGCTCATCGAGCTTCCCGGCGAGATGACCGCTTTGAAAGAGCTCTCTCAGGACTTCTCGGAAGAGGATCTTCTCAGAGCGCTCGATGTATTGACCCAAGCCGAAACCGCGCTCCGGGTGTCACCGGAGCCCCGGTTTCACTTGGAGATGGCGCTCCTGAAGCTTTCGCAGCTCAGAAAGCTCGCCTCGTTCGAAGAGCTTCTCGCGCGTTTCGAGCAAGGTGGCGGTAGCGGCGGTGCTCCGCCGCCCTCCGGAGCTCAGGCGAGAAAGAACGCGGCGCCTCGCGCTCGGACGCGAGCGGCAGAGCCAGAGAAATCCGCTCCGCCGAGGCGTCGGGCAAAGACCCCGCCGCCTCCGCCGGCGTCCCCGGCGTCCCCACGCGCCGAGCGGACCCCTCCCGCCCAGGAATTTCGCGATGGCGGTGACTGGACCTCCGACGTCCCGCCGGTAGGTGAGACCAAGGCTAAGGACTCGGGACCCCCGCCCGCGCAGACCGCGGTCAATGGAGATGACATCGGCCAGCGGCTCGTCGAAACGCTCAGGACGAAAAAGCCGATGCTTCACGCCCTGGTGTCCCAACACGAGCAAGCGACACTCGACAATGGGCGACTCACGTTGACATTTCGGGCGGAGAGCCAAGCTCTCGCCGAGCAGCTCCAGGAGAAAAGGCTCAACGACCAGCTCACGAAGCAAGCCGAAGCGGTGGCTGGGGAGCGTCTTCGCGTCGAGGTCGAGATCCTGGCGGCCGAGGCCCCATCCGAGCCCCCGCCCGAGGAGAGTCCCCCGTCCCCCGACACCAAAGCCAATGGTTCCAGCAAGGACGAGGACGCCCTTCGCGAGCTCGCGGGGCGGGATCCGCTCGTGCGTCGATTCGTCGATACCTTCCAGGGCCAAATCGAAGGCGTCGAAAAGCCCGACCGATGAGCGGAAACGAAGAGCTACACCGATTAAAGAGGACGACAGTGGAGAGATCGCAATGAAGATGAATCAGATCATGAAGCAGGCGCAAGCCCTTCAGGAGAAGCTCAAGAAAGAGCTCGACGCGCTCCGCGTGGACGCGAGCTCCGGCGGCGGGATGGTCTCCGTTCGGATGGACGGCCACAAGAACGTGCTGGGTGTGACCATCGACCCGGAAGTCGTCGACAAGGACGACGTGGAGATGCTCCAAGATCTCGTCACCGC
>JAJCXL010000410.1 GCA_029263435.1 Acidobacteriota bacterium
GTCTTGATCCCGAGCGCCTCGCGCTTGAAGAAGAACGCGTGAGGATCGGGGGTTCGAAAGCTCGTCAGGCCCAGTAGTCCTTCATCGACGACGGCGACCGAGTACGTCATCGGCCTTCCGGCGGCCTCGGTAATGCGAATCGAAGGGGTCGACTCGGGACGCCACTCTTCGTCGGTTGCGATGACCGGCGCGAGATGGGTTTGCGGATCCGAGACCAGAAGGGGGATGGCCCCGTAGAGCCGGATGGGGCGGTCGTTGCTCTTTCCGGTGTGCGGCTGGATGAGCGTCACGCTGACATAGACGTTCGGCGTGAACGCGGCCGGGATCGGAACCGTGACTTCCTGTTGGGGATCGTTCGCGTCGAAGACGATCCAACGGGCATCTTGGATGGAGCTCCCGGACTCTATCGTGACCAGGGCACGACCTTCCGTCGCTTCGGGGAGCTTGATGCGAGCGACGTCGCCGACCTGGTAGGCCTCTTGGTCCGCGACGAGGCTGAGTGCATTCGCTCCCGGGCCGGACTCTTCTTGTCCCCGGCCGGCCCAGCCCGGCCAGTCGATATAGAAGACCTGACCGGTGCAGTGGCCGTCGTCGCCGTCACACGCGCGGAGCAAGTAGCGTCCCCAGTTGGGCTGATCGATACGAAAGCTCCACTGGCCGTGTCCGTTCTCCGTCGTCGCGTCACTCTCGGTAACGAGACCGACATGAGACGCGCTCGAATACTGCGCGAGCGACTCGCCGGTCTTGTCCCACCACCAGCGCCAATCGATCTTGTGGAGGGTGACCACGAGATCTTCGACCGAGACGGGCTCTTGGTCGGGGGTCGTGGTGACGAGCTCGACCGTGTGCTCGACATCCGTGAGGAGCATGCTGCGGGCTGTGTCGCCCTTCGGCAATTTGATCCCGACGTAACGTTCGTAGGGCGAGAACGGGACCGACGCGCGGCCGACGCTGAACGCGCCGCCTCTCTCGAAGATGCGAGATTCGAAGCTCGCCCGAAGCATGCCCGGAGCTTCGGTTTGCAGAAGGACCGAAGATTCGAACTGCGCGAGGCCGTTGTCGTCGATCGGTCCCTCGAACAGCGCTTCCGGCTCGTAGGTGAACTCTCGGGTCGGATCGTCGAACGTGAACTCGGCGAACCGCTCGAACCGGGTCGCGACCGGAGATAGGCGCATCTGAACATCGGCATCGAGGCCTCCGGCGCTCGCGCCGCTCAGCCACTGCCCGAAGAGAGTTCCGCGAACGGGGGCGGTCTGGTAGTCGATGCGCTCCACGCCGAGGTCGAGCTCGACCCGCAGCCGGTTGGGCATGACCGTCTCGATCTTGAGAGCCTTCGCGAACGTAGTGCCGCCGAGCCGCGCCCGCGCGGTCCATGTTCCGGTGGGAGCGTCTTCGGCGGTGCGGAGCGTGAACCCGTAAAAGCGACCGACCGGAGAGGTGTTCGTGTGCTTCGAGGTGATTTGTCCTCTGGGGCTCATCAGCTCCATCGTCACCGGGTGATCCCTCGGTAGGTCACCGAGCTTGTCTTCGACGACGAGGGTCAAGTGAATCGCGTCGCCCGGCCGCCATACACCGCGCTCTCCATAAATGAAGCCTTTGATCCCGGAGCCGGCGCTCTCGCCTCCCACGTCGAGGTGACTGACGGGTAGAGCCGATCCTTTGGAGAGTCTGAGATAGCCCTTGTCTCTTCCTTTCTCGGCGAGAAGGTAAAACGGCTGGCCGGATACCGACACCCGCGCGAAACCTTGCGCGTCGCTCGTCGCGGAGGCGATGGTTTGGTCCTGGAAGTCTCGGATGGCCAGCCGCGTGCCAGCCATCGGTCGGGAAGTGCGCAAGTCCGTGGCGACGATGAGGAGCTCGCCGGTCGGCTCGGCTTTCGTGACGAGCCCGATATTCGAGGCGAGGAGGTTTCGGCCGTCGCGAACGTCGTCTGCGTATTGAAAGTAGGCATCCTTGCAGGGGTCCCCGCGATCGTTCCACGTGCTCCCATCGCTCGTAGGGCGGTAAGCGTTCTCGTAATAGAGCCAATTGCTCTCGTCCACCTCGACGACGTCGCTATCGGCGGTGAGCGTTCCTTCGTTGGCCGGAGGCGGAGCCCCAGGGCAGTCCATGGCCGAGTTGGCACGAGTCATCGAGAGGGTGAGCCGAATCAGCCCGTCCGGATGGGCGGCGAACAGCTCGGTGGTGTCGAGGCTGTAGCGGTTCCAACGCTCGAGATCGGGCGATGCTAGCGGCAAGGTGCGTCGCCACAACGGACGCCCGACCCGCCCGAGCTGGCTCGAGCCATCGAGGCGGTTGTCTTGGAGGAAACGACCGACGTTGCTCTCGAACACTTTGAACGCGGTGACTTGGACCGACCGGACCCCGACGGCTTCGAATGGAATGCTCAAGACGGGGTTGTCCGGCAGTATGACTCCCGTGCCGACGAAGCGCACTCGAGGCCGCACGCTCTCGAGGGCAACCGCCTGCTCGAAGCTCTCCATCAGCTGAGCTCCGGATGACCCGAGGATGCCGGTCTCGAGTCTCAACCGGAGCGCTCCGTCCTCCACGGTTTTGGGGTAGATCGTCAGGACGTTACCTTCGATCCGGGTACGGGGCTCCGTCTCGCCGAGGCGTACGAGCCCGTTGAGATCTTGGCTTCGATCGAGCGCATCCGAAAAATAGACTTGGATGTAGCTCGGCGTGTCGGCGACGACTTGGACTCGGGAGACTTCGAACGCACCTCGAGGCGGGACCTCTATATCGCGTGATCCTCGCTCGTCCAGGCCGAGGGGCGATCCATCCCAGCGCAGGTAGAGCATTTCCGCGCTCGCCTGTCGGGCCAACCCGGGGACGCTGAACGCGTGATAAGTGCCGCCGGGCTCGTGCCGCCACTCGATGGGGCGGTCTTGATCGAGATAGCTGGCGAGCAGCACGCGCTCGATGACGTCGGCGTCTTCCACATCCGAGGTCCGGAGCACGCCGCCGAGCGCGAGTCCTTCGTCGCTCATGAGGGTCGTCATCCCGTGCACCTCGATCTCGAAGCGCTGCTCGATGACTTGAAAATCGAAGACATAGCGCTCGAGCTGGTCCGGGATACCGCTGAGGCTCGCTTTTCGCAAGGTCACTCGGTAGCGGCGGCCGCTGTCCAGATCCTCGTCCGGGTCGAGGATGACCTCTCGGCGAGAGCGAAACGTGGCGGTACCGGGGACCCGCGGCTCGACCTCGAGCACGAAAGAGGCGTCGGCGCCCACCTGCTCTTCCGAGATGACGTCGTCCGCGAAAGCGATCCGAATGTGATCTTGCTTGGAGAGGAGCCCGTGGCTGTGCGCCACGATTACATCCGCCCATAGGGGGTCTTGGCTAGAGGGGTCGATGGGTGGCGGATCGGAACGCCGGCAACCGGAGGCGAGAGTCAACCCGGCGAGAACGACGGTCACCATCGAATGAAAGACCCAGGTAAAGCTCGAGCGCATGGCGCCTCCTTTTGATCGGAATCAAAACTCTTGCCGGCTGGTGATGGGGGCCGGTTCGCCTTCGGGAGTAGAAGCTCTCGTCATTCAGACTAGCAAAGTTCGGGCCAACAAAACGGTGGTGGGCCGGCGGGGCCGATGAGGGGTCGCCCTGTAATTCTTACCGTCTTCGCTCGTGTTTTCTTACGCAGTGTGGTGCCTCCGACATGCGGCGGACGCGCCAGCGACACACCATCGACACAAATCTCCGGTTTGCATAGAGTCTCCCGCGTGGTTAGCATCGCTTTGTCAGGAGGACACAATGAAATTCTTATCTGCTCTATCCGTCGTCGTGGTGGTGCTCGTGTCGAGCTTCGTCATGGCGCACCCGCATTTCAACAAGTCAGTGACGGCGAAGCTTCCGAGCGGCGCCGAGGCCACGGTGGCCTACAACACCACGCCCGCTAATATGAGTCTCGCCACGGACGCACCTGCCGGAAAATTCATCACTCCGCGCGGCCCGAGTCTCACGTTGAGTGGTGACGCTATGTCCGGCGGCACGGCGATCCCCGCCGGTGACTACACCATCGGCGTGATCAAGACCGGATCGGATTGGACGATGGCGTTGTACAAAGGAAAGCTCGCCAGAGGCACCGAGCCTGACATGGCCAACGTGATCAAGCTCGACTCCATGTACTCGTCGAGTGAGGGGAGCGCGGACCACATGCTCATCGACATTACTCCCGGCGAAGGCAAGCACGAAGGCAAGGCCGTTTTGACCCTTCATTTCGGTACGATGTTCTTGGCAGGCTCGCTCTCGTAGCGCTGCCTCAAAAGAAAAAAAGGCGAGGTAGCTCCTCCCACCGGGGGGGAGCTCACCTCGCCTTTTGATTTTCGTTCCGGCTCTAGTACCGGTAGTGCGCGGGCTTGTACGGGCCCTTGACGTCGACTCCGATATAGCTCGCTTGCTCTTCGCTCAGCGTCGTCAGCTTCGCTCCGAGCTTGTCGAGATGCAACCGTGCGACCTCTTCGTCTAGCTGCTTCGGCAACGTGTAGACCTTGTTCTCGTAGTTGACGGCATTGGTGAACAGCTCGATCTGGGCTGCGACCTGATTGCTGAAGCTGTTGCTCATCACGAAGCTTGGATGGCCGGTGGCGTTTCCGAGATTGAGCAGGCGGCCTTCCGAGAGCAGGATGATCGAATGGCCGTCAGGGAAGCGCCATTCATCGACCTGCGGCTTGATGTTGATCCGCTCGATGCCTTTGGTGTTTTGCAGCCCGGCGATGTCGATCTCGTTGTCGAAGTGACCAATGTTTCCGACGATGGCATTGTGCTTCATTCGCCCCATCTGGGCGGCGCTGATGATGTTGAAATTGCCGGTCGCGGTCACGAAGATGTCGGCTTTGCCGATCACGTCATCGAGCAACACCACTTCATAACCGTCCATGCAGGCCTGAAGCGCGCAGATGGGATCGATCTCGGTGACGACCACACGGCATTTCTGGCCGGTGAGCGCTTGAGCGCAGCCCTTGCCGACGTCGCCGTAGCCGCAAATCACTGCGACCTTGCCCGAAAGCATGACGTCCGTAGCGCGCACGATCCCGTCGACGAGCGAATGCCGGCATCCATAGATGTTGTCGAACTTGCTCTTTGTCACCGAGTCGTTCACGTTGAACGCGGGAAACAGGAGCGAGCCGTCCTTCTCCATGTGATAGAGGCGATGGACGCCGGTCGTCGTTTCCTCCGTAACACCTTTGATGGAAGAGCCGATGGGAGTCCAGAAGTCCGCGTTTTCCGCGTGGACCTGTCCCAGCAGCGATAGAACCACTTTGAGCTCTTCGTTGTCGGTGGTCTCGGGGCCGGGAACCGAGCCCGCCTTCTGATACTCGACGCCTCGGTGAAGCGCCAAGGTGGCGTCCCCGCCATCGTCCAGGATCATGTTGGGGGCGGCACCGTCGGGCCAATTGAAAGCTTGGAACGTGCACCACCAGTATTCGGGGAGGCTCTCGCCTTTCCACGCGAAAACGGGCGGACCCTTTGGCGCGTCGGGCGTGCCGTCGCGTCCGACCACGACCGCGGCGGCGGCGTGATCCTGGGTCGAAAAGATGTTGCAGCTCACCCAGCGGACATCCGCGCCCAAGTCGAGGAGCGTCTCGATGAGGACCGCGGTTTGAATCGTCATGTGGAGGGATCCGACGATGCGCGCACCTTTGAGTGGCTGCTCCTTGCGATATTTCTCTCGAAAAGCCATGAGACCGGGCATTTCGTGCTCGGCGAGATCGATCTCCTTGCGCCCGAATCTCACGGTGTCAGGCGAGAGGTCGGCCACTTTGTAAGGAAGGCCGGAGAAAAGAGGGAGGCCCGTGTCCATGAACGTAGCCTCGGATATCGTTGCCGTCTTGCTCAAGATTGATGCTCCTTCAAATAGTCGATGTAAACGTAATGTTACAGTCTCCAAGGCCGAACCGTCAAACAGTGTAAGTGTTACAAATGACGTGGTTTACGGTCCAGGAGTCCTAGTAGTTGGGTCGCTGTGAAGCCGGCGGCGATGAGTGCCAGGCATACTCCGACTTCGGGGACGGTGGGGGAGAAGCGAACCGTCGGCCAGTCCTCCTGATCGAAGGTCCCGGCGTTTTGGGAGGTCACCTCGACACCCTTGATGACTTGACCGAGCTCAGGCACGACGGCTTTTTGAAACGGCCACAGGCCGACGACGGCTCCGAGAAGCAGTCCCAACAAAGCCCCGAGCGTCGTCTTGCGATGGTGGTCGAGTAGCCATCGAAGAAGATTGCTCACCCCGACGACCCCCGCAACGACGCCGACCCCGACTGGAATCCCCACTTTCATCGCTTCCCACGCCATCGCGAGATTGCGTGGGTCTCCGAGGAGGCTCTCTTTGAAGTCGGAGACCGCGCTCAAGATGGGCACGTATTGACCGAGCAACAGCAGGAGATAGCCGCCGCTCACGCCCGGCAAGATCATCGCGCTCGCACCGGCGAGGCCGGAGAGGAATAACAGGCCATAGGCGGGCCCCGATGCCTCGCTCGAGCCCGGCTGGCCCAACGCGAGCAGCAACATGACGACGAAGCCGGCCACGCCGCCGACGACGAGTCCGGTGCTGAGCGGCCGGGCGAGCTTCCAAACGATCGGTACGCCCCCGAGCGTCAAGCCGATGAACAAGCTGTACATGATGAAGCGCTGCTCGATGACCAAATCCTTCACGGCTC
>JAJCXL010000411.1 GCA_029263435.1 Acidobacteriota bacterium
CAAACGCGCGAGTCTCTCGATAGGCGTGTAGCCGTTGGTGTAGCGCCGGCGTGGAAATCGTGAAAGGTTCATCCAGAAGCTCTCCTTCGGCAGGGATCATCCGGGGTTTCACGAGAAAAGACAAGTCAGCCGGTGCCACACCCCTCAGGAACGCAGCGCATCCAGCGGGTTCATCGCCGAAGCGCGACGAGCCGGCACGAAGCTCGCCATGGCGGCCACGGCAACGAGCAGGACGGAGAAGGCGAAGTAGGTGACCGGATCGAGAGCGTCGACCCCGAACAAAAGCGCGGTCATGAACCGGGTGAGCCCGGCCGCGGCAACGATCCCGATCCCGACCCCCGTGAGCGCCAGCTTCAGCCCCTCCCGAACGACCATCCGAGACACGACGCCCCGCTCGGCGCCCACTGCGATGCGGATACCGATCTCCCGGGTGCGTTGGGCCACGATATAGGCGATGACGCCGTAGATGCCGACCGCACCGAGCACCAGAGCGATGGTGGCGGCGATGCCGAGAAGTACCATCGCGTAGCTGGTGCTCGCGGTTGAGTCCGCCACGATGGACTCTCCGGTCCGAACGCTGATGAGAGGCACCGCGGGGTCGAGCGAGCGAAGCTTCGCGCGAGCTGCTTCCGCAAGAGAGAGCGGGTCACCCCCGGTGCGGATCGCAATGCTCATGCTTCGGACCACCCAATCGCCGTACTCGCCTCCTAGACCGATGACCGGGTAATAGACCATCGACGGCGCGTCTAGAGACAACCCGTCATCGTGGACGTTTCCGACCACGCCAACGATCGTGTACCACCTCGGGTTTGCCGTCGGCAGTCCCGGCGAGAGACGTCGTCCGACGGCGCTTTCTCCGGGCCAGAAAGTCTCGGCGAATGTTTGGCTCACGACCACCGCACCGGTTCGCTGCTCGTGGTCCGTTGGTTGGAAGCTCCGCCCCTCCCGGAGCGGGATCGACAGAGCTTCGAAATAGCCCGACATCGCGTAGTTCGTGCGGACGACCGGCGGGAGCTGGTCTTGCTCGAGCGGAAAGTCTTCGAGGATCGCTCCGTTGTTACTTTGACTGTCCGTCATCGGCAAGTTCGAGATCGCTCCCACATGCGACACTCCCGGCAGAGTTCGCAGCTCATCCATGAGTCGCTGGTAGAAGCGGGCGGCATCCTCCGCTTCGGGATACTCGGCCCGGGGAATCGAGAGCCTGAGCGCGAGGAGTCCGTTCGGTTCGAACCCCGGCTCGACTTGGGTCAGCATCCAGAACGAGCGGCCCAAAAGCCCTGAGCCGATGAGAAGCACGAGGGCGAGCGCGACCTGTGCGACGACCAAGACGCTTCGGGCTCGGTGCGTCTCCCGACCGGATGAGCTCCGGAGGCTCCCTTCGTTGAGTGCCCCAACGAGCGAAGGCCTACGAAACCGAAGCACCGGGATCGAGCCAAAGAACAATCCGGCGGCCAGCGAGGCGACCGCGGTGAAGGCGAGCACTTCGAGCTCAAGTCCAACCTCCGACAACCGCGGGATGCTCGCCGGGCTCAAGGACAGGATCGTTCGTAGCAGCACGCGCGACAACCCGAGGCCAACGACCCCGCCGATGATGGCCAAGGTGACGCTTTCGACGAGAAACTGCTGGGCCACGTCTTTGAAACCCGCTCCCAAAGACGCCCGTAAGGCGATCTCGCGCTGGCGTCCTTCCGCTCTCACGAGAAACAAATTTGCGACGTTCGCACACGCGATGAGCAACACGACACCTACCGTTCCCAGCAGGATCCAAAGGACGGTGGACACGCCGCCCACGACATCCGTCAACAGCGGCGTTAGATACGGCGTGATCTGAGCGCTCTCCAACAGCCCTACCGTCATCTCTCCCGGATAGATCGAAGGCGTCTGACGCAAGAGCCTCGAGAGCTCCTCCTCCGCAGCCTCGACCGTCACTCCCGGCTCGAGACGTCCTACGGCGTTATAGCTGAAGTTCACGAGTCCGAGATCTTCCGGAGAAATGACATGAGGCGTCCAAACCTCCGTGCTCTCGCCGGGATAGGTAAAACCCGCGGGCATGATTCCAATGACTTCCCACGGCGTACCATTGAGCGCCACCCGGCGACCGAGAATGTCGTCGGCGGCGCCAAAATGCCGCTGCCACATCCCGTAGCTCAAGATCACCACCTGGGGGGCGCCCGGGTCGTCTTCACTCTCGAGGAATCCCCTTCCCTTGAACGGTGCCACTCCGAGGACCTCGAAGAGAGACGCCGTCACTCCGGCGGCTTCCACCCGAGCCGGTTCACCGAGCCCGGTCAGGGTCATGGTAAAACCGTCATCGACGAGACCGATCTCGACGAAAGACTCAGACAGCTCGCGATAGACCGTGTAGGTGGTGTTGGTTTGCTCGATCTGAGGAATACCGACACCATGGCCGGTATGCCACAAACCGTACAGCTCATCGGGCCGTTCGAATGGAAGTGGCTTCAGCAAGACCGCGTGGACGACGCTGAAAATCGCGGCGTTGGCACCGATACCCAGGGCAAGCGTCGAGATCGCGACGAAAGCGAAGCCCGGGCTCCGGAGAAGCTTTCTCCACACGAGGCGGAGGTGATGTGACATCGGCAAGAGGCGTCTCCTTTGAAAATGGAGAACGAAGTTGGCGGAGCGAAAGTTCTAGAAAAATTTGACTCTAGTGGACGTCTCGTCCGGTGAGGGTGTTCTCGACGGCGTCGCCCCATTTCGCGATCGCTAGAATGCTGCGGCGAAGCTCGGCGGCGTCCAGCGTCGCGAGCGGATAGATGTCGGTCATGACGAAGTAGGGCCGCCCAACATGTTCCCGGATGGCAATCGCACCATGGGTCAAATTCGCGTTCAGCTCGAGGGCGAGATGCATGTAATCGGTGCTCGCCGCCGCGCAGAGGCTCGAGATCCGCACGAGGTCCGCCTCCTTGTCGACGATCACTCGCTGCTTGCGCCCCCGAGGCAGAGGCACGACCAGCTCATAGGTCTCACCCGGTAGGGTGCGCACTTCCAGCTCCGGCATCGCTTCGACGAGGAGATGGTCGACCCGTCTCAATTTTCCCAACAGCACTTGCAGCGCGCCGTGGAGCTCCAGCGCGTGAGCGAAGCGCCCGTCCTTCGATTTCGCGAGACAGGTCTCTAAGATCTGAAACGCATCTTCGGTGACCTCGGGTGCGTATTGACGAGCGTCCGGGATCGGCTCCTCACGATGACGTGTCGCCACCTCCGGCAACGTCTTGGCGGCGAAAGGAAGCTTTCCCGTCAACATCAGATAGAAGCTCACACCCGCGGCATAGATATCGCTCTGCCGACTCGCCGGTCGACCGTCGAAGAGCTCCGGAGCCATGAAATGAGGCGTCCCGACGATGCCGAGATCGGAGCCGATGACTCGTTTGGCGAGTCCGAAGTCCGCGAGCTTGGCCACTCCGGCTTCGGTCACGAGAACGTTTCCAGGTTTGAGATCTCGATGGACGATGCCCTTCTCGTGGGCCTCGCTCAGCCCGGCCGCGACCTGCGCCATCAGCGACGTGGCCGCCACCGGGTCGTTCTGGCTGCGATCGACGAGCCCCGCGGAGGATTCTCCTTCGATGAGCTCCATCTCGATGAAGTGCACCCCCGAGACGTCTCCGATGTTGTGCACCGTGACGATGTTCGGATGGACCAACGAAGCTGCCGCGCGCGCCTCGGCGATGAACATCGACAAAAACTCGTGGCTGGTATCGACGAGTGACGGGTTCATCACCTTCAACGCGCAGGGGCGCTCGAGCCCGAGATGAAACGCTCGATAAACGTAAGCCATCCCGCCTTTGCCGGCGAGCGACTCCACCCGATAGTTGGCGAGGCGGGTTCCGATGAGCCGCTCC
>JAJCXL010000412.1 GCA_029263435.1 Acidobacteriota bacterium
GACCTACGAGCCTTGTCTGCTTGCGACGATGACGGTCCATTACGTGCGTATTGGTTACGGTGTGGATCACTTCGAGACGTTCCATTTTCTGGCTCCTATGGCGGACGGTCGACTCGATTGGTCGATCGGAACCGAGCTCGAACGGATTGATTGGATGAAGGAGCCGGCACCCGAGATCTCGTTCTCCTCACTTCCGGAAAAAGCGCGAGACTCGAAGAGTTACGGTCGCTGGCATTAGTCTCTGCTCGCCCATGTCTATCGCGAGCGTCCGATGAACGTGCTCCACGCGCGCACGCTCAAAATGTACTCTCGACCCGGCGAGAGCGAAGCTTCTTTTCGAGGAAGGTTGACGCATGCGTTGCATGAGAAACGCGACGCCGCGCTCGAGAAGCTTCGCACGCGTTACCAACCCAAGCTCGAGAAGCTGCAGCTGAGCCTCGAGCGCGCTCAGGAGAAGCTGGATCGAGAGGCGAGTCAGTACTCGAGTCAGAAAGCTCAAACGGCAATCTCGATCGGGGAAACGCTCCTGGGAGCGCTTTTCGGTCGCAAGAAAGTGAGCGTCGGGAATATCGGGAAAGCGACGAGAACCGCACGTCACGCGTCACGAGCGTCGCGCGAGCGAGGCGACGTCAAACGGGCCCGAGAGCAACTTCAGGAGACGAAAAAAAAGCTCGGCGATCTCGAAGCGGAGCTTCGTACGAAGACCGACGCCCTCCGCGCGGAAGTGGATGCTTCCGGCATCGAGCTTTCGGAGCACGCTTTGCGGCTGAGGAAGTCCGATACGACGCTCGAACGCTTCGCTCTCGCGTGGAGGCCTGCCAACGTCGTCGGCGCCTGACAGCGCTTACGAGAGAGGCTTCTTGTCGTCCCACCACGCGCGGATGGCTTTCGTCGCCACCAGACCTTCGAGCTGCTCCATCGCCTCGATGTACTCTTCGACGGGCCGGCTGCCGCCGAGCTCGAAGAGGTCGCGAACGAAGCGAACGTCGTCATTCGATCGTTGAGGGAGCCATTCGAGATAGTAGGGCGTCACTCGCCTCCGTGCGCGCCGTTCACCGCGTTCATGAAGGAGCTGATCGACCGCCCCTCGGATCGTCCGCGGATCCGTCCACGCCGCCCGATAGACGACGTTTCCAGAAGCGTTCAAGATATAGGTCATGTTGGGTAGTCGGCCGAACGCATGATGGGTCGTTCCCTCGAGATCATCGACCAAGATCGGTCGTCGAAAACCGAGCTCGCGAGCCATGGTACGGGCATGATCGAGCTTGGTCTCCAGGCTCTCGTGGCCGGGGAAACGCTCGCTTGGATGGGCTTCGCGCGTATAGACGAACACGAAGGCACAGTTCTCGCCGGCGAGCTCCTCCGCCATGGACTCGAGTGCAGGTCCCGCCTGCGCGCAATAGGGTCACGTGTAGGAGCCGAACTCGATGACCGCGGCGCCGCCCTCGTAGTAGTCCGACAGGCGCGCGACGTTGCCGCTAGACGCGTCGATGAGCTCGTGGTCCGGTGCTTTGGTCCCGACCCGAAGCCCGGCGGGGAAGTGAACGAAGTCTTCTATGTCTCCGTCGAGTGGAAAGCTCGAATAGTTGTAGGTCGTCATTGGCCCGCACGCTATCACAGCGAGAAAGTGTCACGAGGCTGAGCTGAGAGCGTCGAGGAATATTTGTCCGTAGCGCTCGAGCTTGGTCGCGCCCACGCCGGCAATGCCGGCGAGCTCGTCCAGCGACGCGGGCTTGCCGCGCACCATTTCTAGCAAGGTGCGATCATGGAAGATGACGTAGGGCGGCACGCCTTGCTCGCGAGCGAGCTCGAGCCGCGCTGCGCGTAGGACCTCGAACAGGTCGCGATCCCCGGGTGACGCGATGAGCTCTTGGACGCTGGGTCCCGATTTCCCCCGGCTGGCGCCGCTACCGCGAACCGGTTTGGCATCCCGCCGGAGCTCCACTGCTCGTTCTCCAGACAAGAGCGGCCGCGCGTTCTCTGACAGAGACAAGCCGCCGTGCTCGCTATCGACGTCGAGGGCGCCCGCGGCGACGAGCTGTCGATAGACGCTCGTCCATCCGTTGCGGTCGAGCTCTCCGCCGACACCGAAGGTCGAGATGCGGTCGTGCCCGTTACGCCGCGCGCGCTCGTCCGCCTCGCCGATGAGAATGGCGGCGAGGTAAGAGGCGCCGAAGCGTTGACCGGTGCGGTAGACGTTCGATAACGCTTTTTGGGCGTGCACCGTCCCATCATAGGTCTCGACCGGCTCTAGGCAGGTATCACAGTTGCCGCACCCGCCGGAGTGGTCTTCTCCGAAATAGCGAAGCAAGACCTGACGTCGACATGTCGCGGTCTCGCAATAACCCAACAGGGCGGAGAGTTTTTGGTGCTCGACCCGCTTGCGCTCTTCGCCCGCTTGGGAGCGCTCGACCATTTGGCGGATGAGCACGGCGTCGCCATAGCCGTAGCACATCCATGCGTTCGCCGGCAGGCCGTCCCTGCCGGCGCGTCCGGTCTCTTGATAGTAGGCCTCGAGGCTCTTCGGCAAGTCGAGGTGCGCGACGAACCGGACGTCCGGTTTGTCGATACCCATTCCGAAAGCGATGGTCGCTACGATCACGACCCGATCGCGATGGACGAATTCCTGTTGGTGCTTCTCTCGAAGCCTCTGGTCGAGGCCGGCGTGGTACGGGAGCGCATCGATGCCCTCGCCTTGCAACCACGCGGCGGTCTTTTCGACCTTGGCTCGGCTCATGCAGTAGACGATGCCGGAGTCACCGCGGTGGTGCGTGCTGAGAAAGCTCAGCAACTGGCTCCGCGCGCTCGACTTGGAAACGACGCGATAGCGGATGTTCGCTCGGTCGAAGCCGGAGACGAAGATATCCGTCTCGCCCATGCCCAGATGTTTCGCTACCTCTGCTTGGGTGGGGGTGTCCGCCGTCGCGGTGAGTGCGATCCGAGGTACGCTCGGAAAGCGTTCCTGCAACAGATCGAGCTTTCGATATTCCGGTCGAAAGTCGTGACCCCATTGGCTCACGCAGTGGGCTTCGTCGATGGCGAACAAGGCGATCCGAGTCTCGTCGAGGCGGCGCAAGAACGACTGGGTCGACAACCGTTCAGGAGCGACGTAGACGAGGTCATAGTCTCCACGCGTCATTCCCATTTCGACGTCGCGCGCCTCGTCGGCGGTAAGACTCGAGTTGACGTATGCGGCCCGAACCCCAGCCTGGCGGAGTCCGTCGACTTGGTCTTTCATGAGTGCGATCAACGGCGAGATGACGATGCCGACACCTTCGCGAATCATCGCGGGGATTTGGTAGCACAGGCTCTTGCCGGCTCCGGTTGGCATGAGTACCAAAGCGTTGCCACCGGAGATGAGTCTTTCGATGATCGGTTCTTGGTCGCGACGAAACTCGCGATAGCCGAAGACGCGTTCGAGGACATGCTTGGGGTCTTCGACAGGCATGGCGGTCAGTGTAGCAAAACCGCCCCTACCGGACGATGGCGAGCCGCAGTGTGAAGTGTGGAGGGTCCCTGCCGTGGCCTGCCGTGCTGCCGTGCTGCCTACGCCGGGAGTCTGTCTATTCGCGCGCCTGCCAGCTCACGTCGGCGAGATAGTCGCTCAGCTCTTTCGCCAACCGTTCGATGCCGTCCGCATCTTCGCGCGCCGCTGCTTGCTCCAAGGACGCGCCGTGAGAGCTGATGACCTCGAAACCGTATCCTTTGCCCGTTCCCTTCATGTTGTGACCAATACGCCGGATCGATTCGAAGTCGCCGTCGGCACACAAGACCAGCACTTCCTCGGTATTGTGAGCTTGGTTCTCCAAGAATCTGGGCACGAGATCCTGGATGTCGGGGTCCACGAGCACTTTGCCCTCCACGAGCTCGCTCGCGCCGGAGTCCGGTGCGGTCTCGACCTGATCGACCGCCCGCGGCTTCAAATGCTTCGCGACCATCGCGCTGAGTGCCTTTCGTGCCAGGGGTTTTTGCAACACCGTCGTGCAGCCGGCATCCATGCAACGGGAGAGCTCCTTCGCGTCGTGGTGAGCGGTCATGGCGAGGATCGGCACATGCTCACCATTCGGAAGGGAGCGGATCTCTCGGCACGCATCGAAGCCGTCGAGGATCGGCATCTCCATGTCCAACAGTACGAGGGACACGTCTTGCTTCTGAAAAACGGAGACCGCTTCACGGCCATCGACCGCGAAAAGCAAACGATAGTCGCTCCCGAGCATGAGAAAGCGCTTGACGATGAGTCGATTCTCCGGCGCGTCGTCGGCGACGAGAATGACGGGTCTTCTATCGACCCACTGGTCGACGACGGCGAGGAAGCGCTTTCTCTTGAACGGCTTCGAAACGTAGTCATCCATCCCGACATCGATACAACGTTCACGAAACCCTTCAGTCGCATGGGCCGTCAACGCGACGATGGGCACTCGGTTCGGGGCTTGCTCCCGGGCCCGGATCGCAGTCGTAGCGGTGAAGCCGTCCATGACGGGCATCATCAGATCCATGATGATCAAGTCGTAGAGAGTATCGGCGGTCAGCTCGACGGCTTCTTGTCCATTGCTCGCCGTGTCGACCCGTGCTCCGGAGGACTGAAGCACCCGCTTTGCGAGATTCTTGTTGTCCGCATTGTCCTCGACGAGCAGAATTTTGAATCGATCTTTCGGCCCCTCTTTGGCGGCAACGACCATCTCGGTGGTCACGGAGAGAGGAGTTTGAGAGCGCAGTCCGAGTGCTCGGCCGAGGGTGTCGGCGAGCTTTGCTTGCCGTGCCGGCTTCACCACCAAATGCGGACAGATCTCGGTGAGAACAGCGGATGTGCTCGCCCCCATGGAGGTCAGAAGAAGCAGGTCGCGCTGAGGAGGGTGTCGAAGTCGGCGCAATACATCGAGATCGGTTTTCTCGGGTTGGTGCTCGAAGACGCCCAGCGCGCGTTTCTTCGTCGCGATCAGTTTCTCTTCCAACTCCGCCAGCGAGCCCGCGATTTCCACCTCGAGTCCCCAGGAGACGAAAATTTGCTCCAA
>JAJCXL010000413.1 GCA_029263435.1 Acidobacteriota bacterium
GGCTTTTTCGGGCCCGACATATCGGCGATTATAGCGGCGGTGCAGATCGGAGTCCGGGAAACGCTCGTTGTCGGGATAGGGGTAGGCGGTCATCCGGTGAAACGGCAGCGGCGAGACACGGTTGGGACGGGCGGAGTTCAAATCCATGTCCTTCCCATAGCCGTCCGCGAAAGAGAGAAAGGTCCGGGTCCACCCTTGTGGAAGCGGCGGCAGTCGCCGCTCGTCGAAGGTGAGACGAAGCTCGTCTCCGTGGTGAGTGACGACGTAGGCATCATCGGTCGCGGCCACCAAGGGCCGCACGTCCCCATAGGTCGTGTAGTAGCCTTCGTGCGTGCCCCAAAGCTCCGTGGCCTTGATGCTGTCATAAGTGTAGAGCGACGGTGCCGCACCGTCCGGGTTGAAAGGCTCGGGATAACCGGCGAAGCGAAGCTCGGCGCCGTCGGCTGAAAGCTCCGTGACGCGAACCCGGTCGGTCGCGACGCGTTTGGCCACCCGGATCTGATCCCAATACAACCGCATGCTCGTCGTGATCCGAACGATGTGTTTGTCCTTGCCGACGAGCCCCGACAGATCTACGAGCATCGTCTTCGGAAGCCCCGCCGGAAATCCCATCTCGGGGAGCGCCAGCTCGAAGCGGCCCTTCGCATCTTCCACTTCGAGATAGGGCGTCACGAGCGTGGCGCCCGCCTGCGACGCGGCGAGGTTCGAGCTCGAATCCGCGTAGTCGACCCAACCGTAGAGCAACAAGACGTAGTCACTCTCGTCGTCGAGGGCTCCGAGGTCGAGTGTCAGCGAATGCTCCTCTGCGTAGCCTTTGAACGGCAGCAGCCCGAAGTCCTCGGGGTAGCTTCGATCCTGGCTCGAGATCAGGGCGGTCACGTCGGTGCCACGGTGATCGACTGCCTTTTCGGGCACTCTCATCTCGGCGACGGGATACAGCGCACGCTCCGGATAGGGAGGCCCGGGCATCAATCGCTCGTTCGGAAAAACGTCGAGCTCCGCAGGATGATCCACCACGACGAGTGAAGCTTGGTCATAGATGAGAACCTCTTCGAGCTGGTTCACCCATCGCATCTCGAAAAAACCGTCTTTCGCGACGAGCGGAAAGGACTCGAACTTCACGGTCTCGTTGGTGTCGGGGTAGTTGTAGACGCCGGGCGCATGGAGGTAGCCAAAGGCGCTGCCCCCCAGAAAATCGGTGGCGAAGCGAATCTTCTCGCCGTCCCAGGCGTAGAGGATCGGACACGACGTCCCCTTCCGGTTGAGCTCCTCAATAGATGCCGTACGCCCGCCTTCGACATCCATCTCGATCTGCTTCACGCCGCCGGGCCATAAGAACCGGACGTAGTCCGCCTGGTCATAGCTACCGAGACCGAAGTGCAGCGGCAGATCGTTTTGTGAAAAGTAGCCGCTCGTGGAGCGAACTTCTCGTCGCGCGCTCGCGGTTCCGGCGCGGACTTCGACTTTGGCGCCGAGCCCATCGAGGTTACTCCTCAGACCCTGGGCACGCACTCGCAAATGGCCATTCGTGTTGCCGCCGTCATTCCTGAAATAGGCGAGCTCTCCCCGCTCGGTCGCGACGACTGCGTCGAGGTCACCGTCGTTGTCGACGTCGCCCAACACGAGCGCCCGACCGCTTCCGGAAACGCTTCCGGTCAAGGATTGCGCTCGCAGGTATCCGCCAGATTCATTCTCGTAATAGGCCACGAGAGCGTCCGGCTCGTTCACGACGACGAGCAGGTCGAGATCCGCGTCGTTGTCGGCGTCGACGAAGCTCGTGCCGAAGCGAGCGCCGGGAGTGCCGGCCGAGAGGAGTCCGGGAGAGAGCACATCGGGGCGGAAACCCACCGCGGCTTCCCCGCGTAGCAGATAGTTCAGCGCCGCGCCTTCCGCGGTCATGAACACGTCGAAGTTTCCATCGAGATCGAAATCGGCCGAGTCCAGCCCGCGCATCCGCGAGGAGGTCTCGAGCCCGAACGCCCTCGCGCTCTCGGTGAAGGTGCCCACTCTGTCGTTCGAGTAGACGAGCGCGGGTGCGCCGTCGCCCAGGACGATGAAATCGACATCGCGATCGGAGTCGAGGTCGGAGAACACGGAGCCGAGACTTCGTCGGGCGCCGCCGGACGTCAAGGTCTCGTTCGCGACCTCCGTAAACGTTTGATTGCCGTTGTTGCGGTACAAGCGGTTGGGGGCGCCCGGGAGCTCTTCCGGGAGTCGAAGCTCGAGGGCGCCCGAGGCGAGCGAGGTCGCGACGAAGTTCGAGACGTAGATATCGAGATCGCCGTCGTGGTCGACGTCGGCGAACGTGGCGCTGACGGAGATATCGCTTCCCTGGACGGTCGTATCCGACGCAGGCACGAAATGGCCGGACCCGTCGTTCAAGTAAAGCGCGTTCGGCCCCGAGCCGCTCAGATAGATATCGCCATCCTTATCGTTATCGACATCACCGACGACGATCCCGACGAAATAGCCTTCGCTCGGGAGCCCGTGGTCGTTCATCCGCTCGTAGCGTCCGCCGAGGTTTCGGAACAGGATGGGCGCACCGTCGCGAACGAACAAGAGCTCGGCCTGGCCGTCTCCGTCGAGATCGCGCATCGAGAGTCCGGTTCCAAGAGGCGGCAGGACGTGGCTTCGGATCCAATCGCGCGAGTAGGCGTCCCGGGCCACCACCGGCGGAAGCTCAGGTATAGGGGCTCGTGGAGGAAGCACGAGTCCGACGGCCTCGGTGGCATCCACGAAGACGACGGTGCTGTCGGTCGAGGGTTCGGCGCGAGAGGCCTGGAGGGACGGCCCGCGAGGCTCGACGGCCTCAGCGTATTTTCCAAGCTCCGTGTATTGGAGCCCGACGGAGGCCTCGCCGGGGAACGTCTCCTTGAGCTCACGGAAGGTCATGAGCTCTTCCCGACCCTCGTCTCGTCGACCTTGCCGGATGAGAACGTTACCGAGGCTGAAATGCGCCGACTCATTGGACGGCGTGAGCTCGAGTGTCAGCCGCAAGCTGGTCTCCGCATTTTCGAGCTCGCCCAGGTTCGCGTAGAGCGTTCCCAAGTAGTAATGCGTCATGGAGTCGAGCGGATCGATCTCGCGCACCCGAGAGAATGCAGACACCGCTTCCTCGGTCTGTCCCAGCAGCTTGTAGACCAACCCCAGGTTGTAGTGGACGTAGGGGCTGTCGGGGTCGAGCTCCATTGCCGTTTCGAACGCCCCTTTCGCCCGCTCGAAATCGCGCTCGTTGAAGTAGGCGATACCGACGTTGATATGGCCGGACGCATCGTCCGGTCGGAGCGCGATAAACGCCTCGAACGCCTCCACGGCCTCTGAGAACCGAAACTGCTCCAACAGAGCGACGCCTCGATTGGCATGGGCGAAAGCGTCGTCTTGAGCGTTCGATGTCGGGCCCAGGAGGGCGGTGGCACCTATAAGACCAATAATAACAACAATTTGAAAGAGTCGGCTCATAATTGGCTACTGCGTCCTTCGATTCAAGCTATTATATTTTCCAATAGACCCGGGCTCGCCAGGGCCCGGCCTTTTTTCGTTATACGATGCTTCAAGTCCAAGGATTGACCAAAGGGTTCGCCGGGCGAATTTTGCTCGAAAACGTCACGTGGAACCTCACGGACGGCGACCGCGTCGGACTCGCCGGCCCCAATGGCTCGGGAAAGTCGACCCTTCTCCGCATGTTCACGCGCAAAGAGTCCGCGGATATCGGTAAGGTCACTATGCCACGGGGTACCACCGTCGGCTACCTTCCGCAAGACGGTCTCGCGCATCAAGGAAAAACCCTCCGCGACGAAGCGCTCACGGCGTTTGCCCAGGTGCTTGCGATAGGCAAGGAGATCCACCATCTCGAAGAGCAGTTGAGCTCTCTCGACCCCGAGAGTGAGGAACATCAAAAGGCGATGGTCCGCTACGGTGAGTGTCGAGAGGAATGGGATCGACGGGGCGGGTTCACGATCGAAAGCCAAACCGAAGAAGTTCTCTTAGGCCTCGGGTTTTCGGTCAAACAGCTCGACGCTCAAACGGAAACGTTCAGTGGCGGCTGGCAGATGCGCATCGCGCTCGCGAAGCTCCTGCTCACCCGCCCCAACGTTCTTCTTCTCGATGAGCCCACCAATCATCTGGATCTCGAAGCTCGCAACTGGCTCGAAGATTTTCTCAACACGTACCCGCACGCCATCGTGCTCGTTTCTCATGATCGGTTCTTTCTCGACCGCGTCATCAATCGCATCACCGAAATCGATCGGCGAAGTCTCGTGGACTACACCGGCAACTACAGCCACTACCTCGAGACCCGGGCGAAGACGCTGGCGGACCTTCGCGCCAAAGCGAGCCGACAGCAGGAAGAGATCGATCGTCACAAACGCTTCATCGACAAGTTCCGCGCCAAAGCGACGAAGGCAAAGCAAGTCCAAAGCCGCGTCAAGATGCTCGAGAAGATCGTGAAGGTCGAAGTACCGCCGGAGCGGAAGCTTCTCAAGCTGCGCCTCCCCGAGGTGGAGCGATCGGGACGGATCGCGCTCGAGCTCACGAAGATCAGCAAGAGTTACGGCGACACTCAGGTCATTATTGACAGCGATCTTCTCATCGAGCGCGGAGAGCGCATGGCTCTGGTCGGCCCGAACGGGGTCGGCAAATCCACTCTCATGCGGCTTCTTTCGAGCGCGGAAGCGCCGGACACGGGAGAGGTCAAGCTCGGCCACAACGTCACGACCGGCTACTTCAGCCAAGACCGTTACGACCTCGACGAGTCACGCACCGTGCTCGAGAATATGACCGAGGGCGCACCGTTGGAAATGATACCGAGGCTTCGAAACATGCTCGGCGCTTTCTTGTTTCGCGGTGACGACGTCGACAAGAAGGTCAAAGTGCTCTCCGGTGGAGAGAAGAGCCGGCTGGCGCTCGCGCGTCTATTGCTTCGTCCGGCAAACGTGTTGCTGTTGGACGAGCCGACCAACCATCTCGATATCGACTCCAAAGAAGTCCTGCTCGACGCGCTCCGAGCCTATCAAGGCACCCTCGTTTTCGTCTCGCATGATCGGTATTTTCTCGACGAGCTGGCGACCAAGGTGACGGAGATCAAAGACGGCCTCATTCAAGTCCATTGGGGCGGCTATCCGGAGTTCATCCGCGCCCAGCAAGCGGCGTTAGCGCCGCCCGAGCCCGCCGCGCCCAAAGCTGCCACCGTCGACGTCCCCAAGCCGGCGCAACCGCAGCCGGCGAAAACTCGCACTCGCGGGAAGGAATTGTCGAAGAATCGGGCGCGCGAGGTTCAAGACCGCTTGGAGGAGATCGAGCTCTCCATCTCCGAGGTCGAGATTGGCATCGACAGCTTGGAAGGGCGGATGTCGGTCGCCGGGTTCTACGACGACTCCGAAGCGTCGAACCAGGTCGTCAAGACGCACGACGAGCTCAAAGCGAAGCTCAAAGCACTCTACGCCGAGTGGGAAGAGCTCGCTCAAAAAGCCACCGCTTACAGCTAGTCGAGCTGTTGGCGCGAAGACACGCGGACCATCTAAGATCCCTTTTTTGCGGGAGGCCTTCTTAAATGTTCAGGTTGTTGCTGACAGCTCTTCTCACCCTAGCCCTCACGAGCCCTTCGATCGCGCAGGATATCGATCCCGACACCTACAAGGATCTGAAATTCCGCCACATCGGCCCCGTCGGAAACCGCGTCATTGCGGTCATCGGTGTCCCCGGCGACGACATGACCTACTACGCCGGCGCGGCGTCGGGCGGTATCTGGAAATCTATCGATGGCGGGTTGAAGTGGGATCCGATCTTCGACGACAAGCCGGTGCACTCCATCGGTTCGCTCGCGGTAGCACCCTCGGATCCCAATGTCGTTTGGGCGGGTACGGGAGAGACGTTTCTTCGCTCGAACGTCTCGATCGGAAACGGCGTGTGGAAATCGACCGACGCCGGCGCTAGCTGGGAGCACAAAGGTCTCGACGCCACCGGTCGGATCGGTCGGATGATCATTCATCCTCGTAATCCGGACATCGTCTACGCCGCGGCGCTCGGACACGTCTACAGCCCGCAGGAAGAGCGCGGTATCTACCGGACGAAAGACGGCGGCGATACGTGGGAGCGCGTGCTCTTCGTCGATGAGAATACCGGCGCCTCCGATCTCGCGATGGACCCCGGCAACCCGCGCATCCTCGTCGCGGCGACGTGGGAGGTCGAGCTTTCGACCTGGCACCGGAAGAGCGGTGGGATGGGCGGAGGCCTTCATATGTCGCGAGACGGCGGCGACACGTGGAAGAAGCTGGAAGGGAGTGAGCTTCCCAAAGGCCCGGTCGGCAAAGTCGCGGTGTGCATGTCGCCGGCGGATTCTTCGAAGATTTACTCGCTCATCGAAACGAGTGACGGCGTCCCGTGGGAAGGCGAAGGGACCGAAAAGGGCGAGCTATGGCGCTCCGATGATGGCGGCAAGAGCTTCAAGATCGCCTCCTACGATCGTAACCTCGCCGGCCGCAGTGCTTATTACTCGCGCTGCGCGGTATCTCCCGACAATGCCAACGAAGTCTACTTCTTGGCCGCGCCTTATAGTCGCACCTTGGACGGCGGAACGACCACGCAGGCGGCGGGCTCGATGCAGAGCACCGAGCTTCCTTCTCCCGGCTGGGATCATCACGACATGTGGATCGATCCCGAGGACGGCGACCGCATGGTCGTCGGCCACGACGGCGGGGTCTCGATCTCGAACAACCGCGGACGATCGTGGTTCCGCATCCAGTTGCCGCTCGCGCAGATGTATCACGTGCCGGTCGACAACCAGGTGCCCTACTACGTCTACGGCAATCGGCAGGACGGACCTTCTTATCGCGGCCCCTCCAACAGCCGATCCGGCGGAGGAGGGGGTCCGTTCGGCGGTGGTATCCCACGCGGCGATTGGCATGGGGTGGGCGGCGGTGAGAGCGGCTTCGCTACGCCGGACCCGGTCAACCCCGACGTCATCTGGTCGAGCGCTTCGGGCATCGGCGCGGTCGGCGGCATCGTCGTTCGCTACGAAGAGAGCAAGCGTCAGTTTCGACAAGTCGAGGTTTGGCCGGAGAGCACCATCGGCTACCCCGCCTCTGAAGTGAAGTATCGGTTTCAATGGACCTTCCCGGTCCTCGTGTCGCCCCACGACAACGAGACTGTTTTCGTCACCAGTCAGCACGTTCACCGAACCACCAACCGCGGACAGAGCTGGGACGTCATCAGCCCGGACTTGACGACCAATGACATCGCCATGCAAGGCCTTTCCGGCGGCATCACGCCCGAGAACGTCGGCGTCGAGTACTGCTGTGTCATCTATGCCTTCGAAGAGTCACCAGTGCAGGCAGGCGTCTACTGGGCGGGCTCGAGTGATGGACTCGTGCACGTGAGCCGAGACGGCGGTGCCAATTGGACCAACGTCAGCGCAAACTTTCCGGAGCTTCCTCCGCTCGGCACCGTGCGCAACATCGACGCGTCCAAGTGGGACGCCGGCAAGGCCTATATCAGCTTCGACTTCCACGAGGTCGGAAACTTCGAGCCCTTTGCTTACAAGACGGACGACTTCGGTGCGAGCTGGACCAAGATCGTCGACGGCATCGACTCGGAGGCGCCGCTCGACTACGTACGAAACATTCATGAAGACCCGGTCCGTCCCGGCCTTCTCTACCTCGGGACAGAGAACGCGCTCTACGTCTCTTTGAACGACGGAGCCAAGTGGCAGTCGCTCCAGAACAATCTTCCGGCGACCCCGATGTACTGGCTCGTCGTGCAAGAGCACTTCAACGATCTCGTCGTCGGCACTTACGGCCGCGGCTTCTGGATCGCCGACGACGTCACGCCACTGCAGCAGCTCACCGATGAGGTCGCGGCGAAAGAGGCGCACTTGTTCGCGCCTAGAGACGCTTACCGGTTCCGCCCCACCACCGCTTCCGTCGCGATGTTCGACGATCCTTCCGCGGGTGAGGACCCGCCCCAAGGGGCTTCCATCAACTACTGGCTGAAAGAGGCCCCCGAGGAAGACACCGACGACGAAACCAAGATCAAGGTCGAGATCTCGAACGCGGTGGGGGATCTCGTGAAGAGCATCGACGGCACCAAGAAAGCCGGCATCAATCGCGTCTGGTGGAACCTCCGAGGCGAGCAGTCGGAGAAGATCCAGCTAAGGACCAAGCCGATGTATGCCGACTGGGTCGCGCTCGGCGATGAGCGCGTTCGGACCCCGCCCGTGCCGCGGTTGACTGTGTTGGCGCCTCCGGGCACCTATACCGTCACCCTGAAGATCGGCGAAGGCGACGATGCCGAGAGCTTCGAGCAGTCTCTCGTCGTTCTCAAAGACCCGCATTCGGGCGGCACCGAAGAAGACATTCGACTTCAGAACACCATGTCGACCGAGCTGTGGAACGACATGAACACGCTGGCGAAAGCGGTCAATCGGATCGAGTGGATCCGTCGTCAGCTCAAAGACGTCAAAGCGGTCGCGGCCGATCTCGGCACCCAGACCGAAGCAGTGGTCTCGAACGCGGACGAGCTCGACAGCACCTTCGTCACCCTCGAGGAGAAGTTCCTCCAGCTACGTGCCACCGGCACCGGTCAAGACTTCGCCCGCTGGCGCTCTCAGCTCGCCGGACGCATCGCTTATCTCGCGGGCTCCGTCGCGACCGCGGACTTTAGACCCACGGACCAGCATCAAGAAGTCCACGCCGAGCTCAAAGAGCGACTCGCTTCTTATCAGAGCGAGCTCGAAGGCCTCCTCGACGGAGAGCTTCCCGCGTTCAACCAAACCCTCGATGAGAACGGGCTTCCCCGCATCATCACCGGCGTCACGGAGTCGTCGAACGACGAGTAGCGAGTAGCGATGCGGCGGAGGGCTCTCGCTTGGGTCGTTGCGGCGTCGATGGGTCTGCTCGCGACCGCGCCGCAATCGAAAGAAGCGATCGTTCTCGTCAACCGGGGCGTCACTCTGTTCGACGAGGGGCGGATCGATGAGTCCATCGTGTCGTTCCGCCAGGCGCTCGAGCTCGACCCGGGCTTCGTCCGGGCCTATGACTATCTCGGCACCGCGCTGCGATCGTTGGGCGAGATCGACGAAGCCGTCACCGCGTACCGCCGAGCGACCGAGCTCGATCCCGCGTTCGCCGACGCTCACCACAACCTTGCGATAGCACTCATCGACCAAGGGGAGCCTGCTGCAGCGATTGGTTCGCTCGAGCGGGCGCTCGAGCTTCGGCCAGAGCTTCCCGAGGCTCACAAGAACCTTGGCTTCGCGCTCCAAGCGGCGGGCCGTCTCGAGGAGGCCGCGGAGTCTTTGCGCGTGGCCGTCGACCAAGCACCCGGCGATGCCGCCGCCCACATCGCGTTGGGTGCCGTTCTGGTCGACCTCGAGCGCTTCGATGAAGCCGTCACCGTCTACGAGCGCGCCGTCGAGCTTCGCCCCGACTTCGCGCCCGCGAGAACGAATCTCAGTGTCGCGCTCCTGAAAGGCGGACGAGCCGCGGATGCGGTCGCGCCGCTCCGAGACGTGATCGCTCGCGATCCGGACAACGCGGACGCGCACTACCAACTGGGCCACGCCCTCACCCAAGCCAACCAGCCGGCCGGAGCCAGGCGATCCCTTCGCAAAGCCGTCGAGCTCGACCCGAGCCACGCGCTCGCCTGGATCGCGCTCTCCCAGGGCCTCGTCAAGCAACGACCCGACGAGGCGATGGAAGGATTCACGAACGCGATCGAGATCGATCCGTCACTGGCCGACGCTCACATCGGGCTCGGCGCCGTCCTTATTAATAAAGGACAAATGGGCGAGGCCATCGACGCACTCGAACGCGCCCTGGAGCTTCGACCCGACGACGGCGAGGCCCATCACCTCTTGAGTGTCGCGCTCGAAGCGATGGGCCGGACGGAAGAGGCGGAGAGAGCTCGCGCCGAAGCAAATCGCCTTGGCTACGAACCCAGATAGTCGCCAGCCATGAAACCGCGAGCCCGCCGCGTCGTCCTTGCTGCTCTCGCGATCGGAGCGTTGCTCGCTTTAGGCGCGTTCGCCCTGCGCTCCTTCGGCACCGGCCGCATCCAAGCACAGCTCGTCGAGCAGCTCGCCGCGTGGTTCGGCGTCGACGTCACCCTCGACAGTCTCGAGTGGACGCTCAACCCCGGCCTCGGTCTCGTAGGCCACGGTCTCGTCGTGGGCACGAGCGTAGGCGACACGCCTCCGATGATTCGGATCGCGTCCTTCGCGGTCGGCGCCTCTTTCGATCAACTCACCGCGGAGCCGCGGAAGGTGGGGCGCGTCGAGCTCGAAGGCCTCGAAGTCCACATCGCGCGGAACGGGGGAGCGACGAGTGCCCACAGCGGCGACCGCGCCGGAATCGCGCTGTTCGTCATCGACGAGGTCTTAGCCACCAACGCCAAAGTGACCATCGCGTCCAAGGACCCCGCGAAGCTTCCGCGAATCTACGAGATCCCGAGGCTTCGCCTCACACCCGTCGATCCCACCACGTCGATGAGCTACGAAGCGCTCGTTCTCAACCCGCAGCCGCGAGGCGAGGTCGAAGCCACCGGCGCGTTCGGTCCGTGGGACCGCGAATCGCCTCAACGCACGCCGATCTCCGGGAGCTACGCCTTCCGAGACGCGGACATGTCGACCATCAAAGGGCTCAGCGGCACTCTCCAGTCCCAAGGCGCGTTCGACGGAAGCGTCGCCGAGATGGACGTGATCGGTCGCGCCTCGATCCCCGACTTCGCCCTCACCATCGGCGACGTCGTCCCTCTCGACGTCGACTTCGAAGTACGCGTCGGCGACAAAGGCGGCGACATCCGACTCGAGACGATCGAGGTCGACCTCCCCTCCGGGCACATCAGTGCCTCCGGCCATGTCTCCCGCACCGTCGACAAGAGCGGCCGCCTCATCTTTCTTGACGTGACGGGCAACCCAGCCCGGGTGGAAGAGCTCGTCAGCTTTGCCGTCCGCGCCGACGAGCCTCCGATCGCAGGCGCCATGACGTTCGAGACCGTCCTCACCATTCCGCCCGGCGAAGAGTCCGTCGTCGATCGCATGGGCGCCAATGGCAAGTTCGCCATCGCCGAAGCGCGTTTTTCCAACCTCGACGTCCAAAAGACCCTCGCCAAAGTCAGCCAGGTCACCGGCGGTGAGGTGGAAGCCTCTGAAGGCGAAGACGTCGTCTCCGACCTCCAAGGCGCGTTCGAGATCAAAGACGCCGCCATCGCGTTCGAGCGATTGACCTTCGAGGTGCCCGGCATGCAAGTCGCTCTCGTCGGGACCTACGGGCTCCGAGACGGCGTCGTCGACATGCGCGGCCAAGTGCAAACCGAGCGCACCGCCTCCGAGATGGCGCCAGACGCGCTGTCGAAGTGGCTCCAGATCCTCGACCCCGTCCTAGGCACCGGCGAGAAGGGCGGCATGGCGGTGCCCATCTCGATTCAAGGCCCCCGCAACAAGCTGAGCTTCAAGCCCGACTGGCAGGGGATGACGGATGGCTGGAAAGCGCGCCTGGAGCGTATGTTAGCGCCGAAGAAGTAGAGCCGGGTACGACGCGACCGAGCGAACCGTATGGATACTGAGAGACTGAAGATTCCCGTGACGTCAAAGCTGCCGGGGTCGGGGATACTCTCCGGAATCCCCGAGGTCACAGACATAAACTATGACCTTCTGCTCTTGCGGATAACGCTTCAATTCGAAAACCGCGCACATCCCGTCTATGTCGATTTCGAAGGGGTCCGCGGATTCAGAGTTTTAGATGAGGGCGATTTGCTTGAGTTTTGGAGGCCTGGCACGCGATCGGAAGGTTGGCTCTGGAGAGTTAGCGAAGGCGGCTGGCTCGATCTCGAGAATCTCCGCGAAGGATTCACTTCCCGTGTCACTGGAGAATGCCAAGAGTTCCTGATCGCTGGGGTAAACGACTGCGTGAATGTACTCGCAGCGGATGAACCAAGAATCAACGCATCCGAGCCCTAGCAAGCGAGTGGAGCGGTCGAACCCGAGATACTGCTGCCGCGTTCGCAGCTGACCCAGCGTTAGACTTCCCGCGGGGGCGCGTCAAATTGGCTAGACTAGTATCCATGGTCAAGCCGAAGGTCTACGTCGAGACGTCGGTTATTAGCTACCTCACTTCTCGCCCGAGCCGAGATATCGTCGTAGCCGGCCATCAACGCGTGACCCACGATTGGTGGGAGCCCGCGCATGAGCGGTTCCATTTGGTCGTGTCCCGAATTAGTACTACAGGAGGGGAGCGCGGAGCGCGGTAAGTTCTATCAACCCGACGTGGAGCTTCGGATACCGGTCTATCTACAAGAGGACGCGGCAGAGTTTCTCCAAAGGCTAGCGTCGGAGGGATGCGATGTCGAGGCTATCGTCAACGACT
>JAJCXL010000414.1 GCA_029263435.1 Acidobacteriota bacterium
GGCTTACCGGCCCCTCTCGCCGATCGGCTGGCCATGGGGCGCTAAGAGGCTCGACGAACGACTCCGACGCGGGCTCGACTCGCTCGGTCGCCTTCCCCCACGTTCCCCAAAGACGGGCTCCGCACGAGCTTTTAGCGTTTCGGAAATAGTGAAGCCCTCGGTGCCGGCGGGCGGGGGCCACCACCGAGGGCTTTGAAGCAGGTGGGAACTACTTATTCGTACTGTGGGGAAAAGCTATTCGTTGACAGCGCGATTGATCGCTCGTCGCAGGCCATGCTCACCGGCTCCACGTCCTTCATCCGAAGGCGTCGTGCCGAACCGAAGAACGAAACGCCCTCCCGTGGAAAGAGAGAGGTTATCGATTAGCTTGCGCGTCAAATCCTGCCATCGCCAATTCCGCTTTCGTCCCAGGAGGATTCGGAGCGATTTCCGAAGTTCCTGATCGCAGGCGGAGTATGTGACTTCGCCTTCGGCATCACGGATGCCGATGTGAAAGCGGATTTTGCCTACGCGCTCCGAGCCTCGGTAAATGCCGATTCCGAATTCCTGCGTGTCGAGCAATACCATCGTCGCCATGTTCGCTGACTCCTTCGTTCGGGCCCCGGCATTTCAGGTCCCGTCAGAGTTGTTTGTTTGTGTGTTTGTTTTATTGGAGTAGCAAGAACCATGCCTAAATCACGCGTTCGAGCGAACCACAGAATAGCGGGCAGATCATTCGGGAGCCACCACCAATAGCGGTCCCCTCGGACGAGCCGGTTTGCTGGTATGGAACAGTTAAACGCGAAGGTGTTTCACATGGGGGCAATTCCCCACGAGAATAGACGATGAGGTGACGCTTGAAACCTACGTCGGTATTCCGACGAGCCAACGCTTCGTACGAGTCCAGACGAGAGCCGCATCCGAGAACGACGACTCGATCCGCACCCACCGACCACGAGGCGCCCACTCGGCGGGATCCGTGGAGTGAAAAACGGCAACGGTGCGAGCGCCGGCCGCGGCTGCCAAATGGCTCACCCCCGAGTCATTTCCGAAATAGACCGCCGACATCGTCATCACGAGGGCGAGGCGTCTCAACGGCCACCGTCGGGCCACCGGCCCCGGCACTTGCGACGACAGTGCCGCAACGATCTCGGCATCGGCCTCCCCTTCCAGCCAGAGCACCTCATGGCCATCCTCTTGCGCCAAGCGAGCCAGCTCCGCGAAATTCTCCATCGGCCAGTTCTTCTCCGCACTCCCGCTCGAAGGGTGAATCGCGACGAAACGACCCGGCACGAGCGACAAGTCGGAAAGCTCGGCCGACAGGTCCGCTTCGCTCCCGAGGTCCAGCTCCGGCAGTTTCGCCGGCGGTGATACCCCTAGCGGCCGAAGCGTCTCGATGAGGTGGTCGCTGGCATGCCTCCCGCTTGGAGGATGAGGCGGAGAGAGGACGAGCTGCACCGCCAACCGGTCGAGCTTCCCCGCCAGCAGCGGAAAGTGGCCCCAAGCGACCACGACGTCGAAGCGGGAAACGAGATCCACGAGCTCCCGGTCGTCGACCTCTTCGGAGAAGCAGGACGTGAAGATTCTTCCGTCAACGGAATGCACCTCGGACGCGAGGCCTGGACCAAGGAGTAGCTCGACCGCAGGTCGTCGGCCCGCGACTTCGACGTCGAAGCGAGACGCGAGCGCGTGGATGGCGGTCAAAGCGACGAGCGTGTCACCGAGCGCGCCGGTACGGATCGCGAGCACACGCTTGCCGTTCACGGCTCACGCTACCGCAAGTTCACGAGCAATGGCTACCGCAGGTTGACGAGCTCACGCTACCGCAGGTTCACGAGCAATGGCTACCGCAGGATCGACGCTGGTGCTACACTACCGGCGTTTTCCATCACTCACAATCAAGAAGGAGTCGACATGAATGGGATGCGAGCCATAGTCGCCGCCATTTGCCTGTCCCTGTCCGCATCATTCGCTTTCACCCAACAAGGACCGGACCCCACGATGGAAGACGCGAAGCGTCTGTACCGCAACCGCGATTTCGCGAACGCGGTGCCGAAGCTTCAAGAAGTCTTGACGGGCGGAGACCGAGCCGATGCGCTCTACTTATTGGGCTACAGCCACCTCATGAACCGGGAGTTCGACGAGTCCGTCGAAGCGTTCAGCCGCTGTTTCGCGATCGAGCCACGTTTCGACCCGCGCGAGATCTATCAGAGACCCGTCAGCGACGCGCGGTGAGCTCGTACTGCTCCTGATACATGTTGTGATCCGAGCGGACGTCCACGTCCCGGTGCAAGATGGCCTTGAGCTCCTCGATTACCGGAGCTTCCTTCCCTTTGAGCGCCCGCGCTACCTCCGGATGCACTTTGAGGGTCAGCCCCTTGCGATAATCCGCGGCATTCTTCCGGACCTGGTCGATGATCTCATAGGCCACCGTGGTGGGCGATTTAATCCACGAGCTCCCCTGGCAGGAAGGACACGGCCGGCACAACACCCGCTCGAGTGAACGTTTCACGCGTTTGCGCGTGAGCACAATCAATCCGAACTCATTGACCTGTAGGGTTTTCGTAGGCGAGCGATCTTTCTTCAACGCCAGCTCGAGCGCCGTGTAGACTTTGTTTTGGTTCCGGCGCTCTTCCATATCGATGAAATCGATGACGATGATACCGCCCAGATCTCTCAACCGAACTTGGTGGACGATCTCCTCGATCGCCTCGATGTTGATCCGGGTAATCGTGTCTTCCAGCCTCCGGTCGCCGGTATAGCGTCCGGTGTTGACATCGATGGCCACGAGCGCTTCCGTTTGGTTGATAACGATGTAGCCTCCGGATTTGAGCCACACTTTGCTCCGCAGCGCTTTATCGATCTCGGACTGCACCCCGTACTCCTCGAAAATCGGATAGTTCCTCGAGTAGTACTTCACCCGATGCAACATCTGCGGCTGTATCTGCCGAACGTAGTTGAGCACCTGGTCGAAGAGCTCCTCCGAGTTGATGCGGATCGCAGAGAATTCCGGCGACAAGATGTCACGGATATATTTGAAGACGAGGCCGAGGTCCCGATGAATGAGTGCGGGGGCTTTGTGGTGCTCGGACTTTTCGAGCACTTCGGTCCACTTGTTCTCCAGATAGCGCAAGTCCGCGACGATCGCTTCGTCATCTTTTCCCTCGGCTGCGGTACGGACGATATAGCCGCCGCCTCGTTGTTTCGAGCTTTGAATGAGCTTTCTCAGACGACTGCGCTCTTCAGCCGACTCGATCTTGCGAGAGACCCCGACATGCTCCACGGTGGGCATGTAAACGAGCAGTCGACCCGGTAAGCTCACATAAGCAGTGATCCGCGCGCCCTTCGTGCCCAGCGGTTCTTTCGCGACCTGGACCAAAACCTCTTGTCCGGACTTGAGGAGCTCGTCGATGGATTGATTGCTGCTGCCCTTGGCGGCTCGAATCTCGCGCTCGGTCTCGACGATGCGCTCCTCTTCCTCCGTCAAAGACTCATCATCTTCTATGACGTCCGAGACGTAGAGAAAGGCGTCTCGCTCCAATCCAATATCCACGAACGCCGACTGCATGCCGGGCAGCACGCGGTTGACTCGACCCTTGTAGAGATTCCCAACCACTCCGCGGCTACGTTCTCGCTCGAACGCGACTTCGGAGACCACGCCGTCCTCGATGATCGCCAGACGAGTTTCTAGCGGGCTGTGGCTAATGATCATTTCTTTTTGCGACATTCTCGTTTTCCTCGGAAGGAAACGACGTCGCAGGAGGGCGGGCGAGGATCGAGCGAAGGGGCGTTCGGGACTCTGGACAGACTCAGTCGAGGCGACAGCGACGTTCCCGCCGCCATGAAACATCTCGAATGGTACGAATGGTTAAAGCCAAATCTGCGAAATCCTCGAAATCGTAAAACCAGGGGACGCGGCGACACTCCTATGGCGTCGTTCTCGGCCCGTCCCGAGCTCCACGGAAAACGCCCCTAAGCGTTCTCCTCAAAAAGCCGGCCCAGTCGCTGCGGCGCAGCCTCCTTCAACCAAAAAGACAGTAGTTTGGAGGGATATCCTCCCGAAATTCAAATTTTTCAACGGCCAGCGCGTTTTATGCACCACCGTTCAAGTTGACTCTATCATAGCATCGCCGTCGCCAACGCCGACAAACGGCAGCGGCGAGCGAGTGTCAGGACGGTCTCCCGTTGTCAATGCGTCAATTGACGAATCGCCGCATGCGAACGTTCAGGATGAGACCGAATCCCAACATCGTCGCGAGCATCGACGAGCCGCCATAGCTCATCAGAGGTAGGGGAAACCCTTTGATCGGCACCAGCCCCGCGACCATCGACAAGTTGTAGAGCGTTTGGAACACGAACATCGACAACACGCCGAAAACGACATAAGTGCCCAGCCGGTCTCGAGCCCGCCGAGCGGTCTCCAAAGCGCGGAGGGTGATCATCAAGTAGAGCAGAATGACCGTGGCCACCCCCACGAAGCCGAACTCCTCGGCCACGACCGCGAAGATGAAATCGGTGTGCGGCGTCGGCAGGAACTGAAGTTGACTCTGAGTGCCGGACAACCAGCCGCTTCCCGTCATCCCCCCGGAGCCTACGGCAATCGTGGACTGAATACTCTGATAGCCGGCGCCTTGCGGATCGCGCGCGGGATCGAGAAAGGAGTAGACCCTCTCCTTTTGGTAGTCGCGCAGCCCGAACTGCCAGCTCAGTGGAAGCGCCACCACCAGGAACAGCATCGCATAAGCGAGGAGCTTGGGACGGAGCCCGCACAAAAGTGCCATGGAGCCATAGACGACGCCGATGGTAGCCGCCGTACCCAGGTCCGGCTGGAGAGCGATGAGAAGCGCAGGGACGGCCGCGAAAGAAGCGGTGGTCAGCACCTCGGCCGTCGTCATCCGATCTTTTCGGACCATCGCGAGATACTTGGCCAGGAACAAAACGACGGCGATCTTTGCCACCTCGCCCGGCTGGAACGTGCCGATGCCGAGCTCCAACCACCGGTTGGTTCCCGCTCTCAGCCCGCCGAACACAACGAGATAGACCAACAGGCCTACCGTAGCGAAATACAAGATCTCCGCACGGTCGACGATGGTGTGATAGTCGACCAGCATAATGGCCGCGAGAAGCGCCAAGCCGATGGCCAGGCGGGCGATCTGGGCTTTGTAGAGATCGGGCGTCGGCCCAGCGTGGCTGGCGCTATAGATGACCAACAGGCCGAACGCCGATACGACGGCCAGCCCGAGGATCGTCAACCAATCAATGGATCGCCACTGCCGTCTTTCGAGCATGGTCCCTTTCACGTAGGCGTCGGTTCTCGAAATGGCGCTCCAGAACGGCTTTCGCGATGGGAGCTGCCGCTCGCCCGCCGCCGCCGATGGCGTGCTCGACGAGCACCGCAATCGCGATCTCAGGATTCTCCCGCGGCGCATAGCCCACGAACCACGCGTGATTCCGAAGCTCTTCCGGGCGATCCTCATCCCGCGTTTGAGCAATCCGACCCCGAGCCGCCACCTGCGACGTGCCGGTCTTGCCGCTCACCGCGACCCCGGCCACCCGAGCGCGGCCCGCGGTGCCGACGCCATTTACGGCTTGGAACATCCCTTCCTGGAGCACACGGTAAGTCTCAGGACGGAGTCCCAAGCGTCTGGCGGCCGGAACATGACGGGCGAGTGGAAAGGGCTCCGGCGGCGAAGCACTCGGTAGCTGACGCAAGAACAACCGCGGGTGATGGATCTCGCCTCCCGTGCTCACCGCTCCGGCGAGCTGAGCCATCTGCACGGCCGTGACGAGGACCGCTCCTTGTCCTACGGCAACCGACACCGTCTCGCCCGCGTACCACGGCTCGTTGCGAGCCCGGCGTTTCCAGTCCGGATCCGGAACCAACCCCGAAACTTCATGAGGAAGATCGATCTCGGTGGCCTTCCCCAGACCGAACAAGCGTGCATATCGAGCGATCGTCTCAATCGGTAACTTCGGAGCGAGACGAAAGAAATAAGAGTTGCAAGACTGGGCGATCGCCTCCACGAGGTCGACGCTTCCGTGACCGGACGCCCGAGCGCAGTGGAACACGTTACCGTAGAGACGCACAGAGCCCGAGCAAGACATCTCGGTCTCCGCAGTAATGATCCCTTCCTCGAGAGCCGCTGTGGCCATCACGAGCTTGAACACCGAGCCCGGCGCGTAGCGGCCTTGAATCGCCCGATTGGACAGAGGATGCCGCTCGTCGTTCATGAGATCCGACCATTGCTCGTGGTCGAAAGATCCAGAAAAACTGTTCGGGTCGTAAGCGGGGAAGCTCGCGAGTGCCAAGACCTGACCATTTCGAGGGTCGAGCGCGACGATAGCCCCCGCGCGTTCGCCGAACTCTTCTTGAGCAACTTCATGCAGCGAGAGATCGATCGATAGCTGCACGGATTCTCCCCACACCGGGAGGATCTGCTCGAGCACTCCTTCTCGCCGACCCACGCTGTTGACCATGATGTTTTGGACCCCGTTCTCGCCCATGAGCGCGGCGTTGTAGATCCGCTCGATGCCCGCCTGCCCGACATAGTCGTATTGCTCCGCGCCCGCGAACTCCGCCGCTTCTAGCTGCTCTTCCGAAAGCTGGCCGACGTGCCCCACGACGTGAGCCGAGAGCCCGGACATCGGGTAGTAACGGCGCGGGACGAACTGGATATGTGCTCCCGGAAGCTCGAGCTGCCGAGCTTGTACGCGAGACACGTCGTCGATCCCGATATCTTCCTTGACGAGAGCGGGGCCGAGCCGAGCGAGACGGAGCACCGCGTCTCGATCGACGTCTTCCGGCAACGGCACGAGGCGTTCGAGCGCTTCGAGGGTCGCCGATCGATCCTCGCTCAACGTCAAGTTGAACGAGGGGCGGTTCTCCGCGATGATGCGGCCGGTGCGATCCAGCACCAATCCTCGGGGCGCGCTCTCCGGGATCGGACGTACGTGATTTGCGCGAGCCTGGAGCTGATAGGTCGTCCCCCTGGCGATTTGAAGCTGCCAGAACCTCAGCACCAGCATGCCGAAGACCACGATGATGACGAAACGAAACCCCGCCAGTCGACGCCTCAACGGCCTCAAATCTTCGTAGATGTTCAATCCCATGAATTCTTAACGGGCCGGAAGCAGAAACGACATTAGCGAGAGCGTTTCGCCTTTCTCGGCTCGACCGCCCGTACCAGGAGAATACCAGCTACGGCGTTACTCACGCACACGTAAATCGGGGTCAACCCTTCACCTAGGACGCGCGACTGCTCGGCGAGCTGGGCGACGGCGACGAGGATGGCAAGATCGACGAGCGTGGCTGCGACAAAAAACAACGCCCGCGCCCAAACCCCGCGAACGATGATGAGCCGGCCCACGATCCCCGATAGATAACCGACGGTGGTCTTCGCGATCCCATTGAACCCGAAGAGCCCGCCGGAGAACGCGTCTTGGATGAGCCCGGCGGTCGTCCCGACGGCGATGCCCGCCACGCGGCCGTGAACCAAACCGAACGTGGCGGCCACGACCGTGAACAGATCGATCGAGCCACCGAGCCCACGGAAATATCGACCGATGACGGTGTGAACGATGAACGCGACCAAGATCGCGAGAGCGGCTCTAAAAACTTTCACTCGACGCGATCGGTAATATCCGGCTCGGGGACGGCGGGAAGAATGAAAACTTCCTCGAGGCGGTCGAGCTCCGCGGCAGGCTCGACCGTAATCATCTTGAACAGGTGTGGCCCGTTTCGCACTGACGCGACGCGCCCAATCGCAATTCCTTTGTGGTAGAGACCGTCACTACCCGAAGTGACGATTGGGTCGCCTTCGACGACGTCCTCCAGGTTGGCGACGTAGCGCAAGCCCAGACCGGTAGGACTCGCTTGATCGCCTGTGCCGGCGACCACGCCCCTCGTACGGGTGCGTGAGAGGAGCGCCCCGACGGAACAATCTCGATCGGTGAGAAGCTGCACCTGAGCCACTCGCTTGCCGACGGAAATGACCCGCCCGATGAGCCCTCGCGCACCGACCACCGGAGCGTTGAGCTCAACGCCTCGCTCGGTCCCTTGGTTGACGATGAGGCTTCGCGACCACGCGCTCGTATCGATCCCGATGACCTCGGCGGTGATGGGCTCGTAGGGAAATGGACCGGCGAGCTGCAACTCCTCCGACAATCGCCGGTACGAAGCCACGACGTCGCGCTCGAGCCATAACGCTTGCTCGAGTCGAGCCACCTTGTCGCGAAGCACATCGTTCTCCGCGCGGACCCCGCGAAGGTCGACGTAGCTATTCCAGACGGAGCCGGCGCCGCCCAATACCGCGTCCGCCCCGCTTTGGAACGGGGACATGGCGCCCAAGAGTAGGGCGCGAAAAGCGGAGTGACCTCGCTCCGTCGCCACTTGCGACGAGAGAAGCAATGCGTGAAACGAAAACGCAATCAGGAACAGGAGGTGACCTCCGCGCGAGCCGAGCGGAGTTCCAATCGTTGTCGCCATCGCTAACTCGCCCCGTCGAGCACCCGGATCGCCAAGCTAGCAGCCCGTGGTGAAAGTGGGGCTGCATTCGAGGGGCGATGCATCCCGGCTGACTGCGTTGCTCCTCCCTCACATATGCCCAATATTCTCGAGCAGTCCCCAAGTCGCGCCTTGTCAGCCGGGCGCCTCGCCCCTCTCGGTGCGACGCCCCACTTCCACCACGGACTGCTAGGGAACGAGCCAAACGTTGGGCTCATCGACTCTCAATCCGAGCGTCGCCATTCACAGGTTCAAGGGATTCACAGCCGCCGGGCGTCTCGGGTAGGAAGCGGTCTCAGTCCAGGCAAACTTTCCTGAGCAGCTTGACGTCTTCCAACATGCGACCCGTGCCGAGCACCACGGAAGACAACGGGTCTTCGCCCATGGACACCGGTAGTCCGGTCTCCTCGCGAAGTCTTTTGTCCAAGTTCTTGAGCAACGCGCCGCCACCGGTGAGAACGATGCCCCGGTCCACGATATCCGCGGAGAGCTCCGGCGGGGTTCGCTCCAGCGCGACCCGAACGGCGTTGACGAGGATCGCGACCGTCTCTTCGAGAGCTTCTCGAATCTCTTCGTCCGTGATGACGAGAGTCTTCGGAATGCCCTCGATGAGGTTTCGACCCTTGATCTCCATCGTCATCGGTTTGTCGAGAGGATAGGCCGAGCCGACCTCGATCTTGACTTGCTCCGCGGTGCGCTCGCCGATGAGCAAATTATATTTCTTCCGGAGATATTTGATGATGGCTTCGTCCATCTCGTTGCCGGCAACCCTAACGGAGCTGCTATAGACGATGCCGGCCATCGAGATGACGGCAATGTCCGTCGTGCCCCCGCCGATGTCGACGACCATGTTTCCGGACGGCTCCGTCACGGGAAGACCCGCTCCGATGGCGGCCGCCATCGCTTGATCCACGAGAAAGACTTCGCTCGCTTTCGCGCGGAGCGCGCTATCTTTTACCGCGCGCTTCTCGACTTGGGTGATCTCGGATGGGATCCCAATCACGATACGGGGAGCCACGAGCACCTTCCGATTGTGCGCCTTCTGAATGAAGTAGGCGAGCATCTTCTCGGTGACTTCGAAGTCCGCAATGACGCCGTCTTTCATCGGACGAATCGCGGTGATCTTGCCGGGCGTGC
>JAJCXL010000415.1 GCA_029263435.1 Acidobacteriota bacterium
TTGGTTTCTTCCGGCTGACTACGGCCGCGCCTCGTAGTAGGCGTTGAAAGTGTGCTCGAGCTCCTCGATCCGGCGAAAGCGCGTGAACCCGGCCTTGGTGACGAGCTCCTTCATCTTGGTTTCGGGGAGCGCCATCGTACCGTGAGCGCCTCCGTCCTCGACGCAAGCGGACGAGGACATGCAGCACAGCAGTGAAGCGTTATAACCGAATCCTGAGATTGGATTGTCGGCAAGGTTCTCCTCGAACGTGTCCCTGCCGTCGACGTCGACGATGAACCAGTTACCATCGGGCTTGAGAGCCGCATGAATAGCCTCCGCCGCTTTGTGCGGGTGACTCATGTCGTGGAGGCAGTCGAGACAGGTCGCGAAGTCGAAGCTGTGATCGGATGGGAGGGACTCCTCATCGGAGTTATGAATGTGGACGTTCGAGACCCCGCCTTCTTGAATGTTCGCTCTCGCTCGCACCAGAGCGTGCTCGGAGTTGTCGTAACCGTGGAACTCGGATTTCGGGAACGCTTTGGCCATCGAGACCAATGCCACCGCCGCGCCGGTGCCTACATCGGCGACCTTCGCGCCTTGCTCTAGCTTCTGGACGACGTCCGGCATGGTGGGTAGCGCACTACTCACCAGCATGGACCGGTTCCAGGGGCCGAGGAAGGCCTCTACCCATTGCGCGCCGGTGGGGCCCATCGAGTCGAACGAGTAGCCCAACCCGGTCTTGAAGGCCTGGGGAATGCGATCGACGATTCCGCCGATGATTGGAATGGCATTGAATGCCCCCACCATGGACGCCGGATTGGAGTCGTCCGCCAGGACCATCGCCTCCTCGACCGTCATCTCGAACCGATCCTGGCCGCGGTACGTGAGCAAGCCTCCCGCCGCCTGGCCCCGCAGCCACTCGAGTACCCAGCGCTCTTTGTAGCCGGTCTTTTCCGCGAGCTGCCCGGCCGTCAGAGCTCCGGCATCTTTCATCGCAGCATAGAGTCCTAATCGGTCACCCACGTGGATTCCGGCCGCGATGAAGAGCCCACCGAGAGCCCCGAACGCTGTCTCCGCTTTCGCTTGGAGAATCTCCGGATCGAACTGAGTTTCTGTGCTTGTCGCCATCATGCCTCGCTTAGGTTAGTGCCATGGACCGTGGCAGCCGCGTTTCGTCGTCGCCGGGTGGTGGACCCAACGTGATAACGCTACCTGTTCTAAACGACAATCACGAACATGTCAAAGAAAATAATCGGCCATGCCTACGCGAAGCGACTCGCGACGGACGACATCGCTCGAACTTTGACGAAGTCAACTTCCAGTTCTGCGTCAGCGCTCGCGGCGTCTGATCTGTGGGACCATCAATCGTCCAAGGCTGCTCGGTGTCTGCGCGCCGCGCGATCCCTTTTTGTCGGTTGACGGCCGAGTACTCTCTTGTCGGGGAAAGCATCTCGCCTGATTCCATTGACGAAATACACGGGCTCCGGCTCGCGCGCTCGGCTCGCCGCACGACGATAGCGATCCATCGTGTCGCGCCCGTAGTCGCGTTCGGCTCGATAGCGGTTGTGAGCTCGACAAAGGAGGCGGACGTTGTCGAGCTCGTGCCCTCCGCCGCGTGCGAACGGTCTCTCGTGATGAAACTCGAGCCGTGAGCTCTCGCTGCACCGTCGGCCCTGCGCATTGACGAAGGTGCACCGCCCACCGTCACGCTCGTGCACTGCGCGCCTCACCGCCGCTGGAATGTAGCGCGATCCCGGGGTCGTGTCGGTCTGCTCGATGCTCTTTCGAGGAGCGCTCGTCCTGGCAGCGCGCTTCGCCTCGAGCCGTTCCAGCTTCGCGGTGACCGCCGCGTCGATGACGTCCGCGAGATCAGCCTCCGGATCCGAGTGGCGCATGAGCGCAGTGAGGCGTTCGAGTTTCTCCTTGAGCTTTGCGTCCGCCGTGAACTGAACTTTGTAGCGTGATGGCGCAAGCGGCTCGGGTTTCGGAGCAAAGGCCGTCGCGGGCGGCGACGTGACTCCGTCCGGACGGAGTTGGACGCGTGGACTGGGCGCGGTTAGGGGGGCGGGCATGGGGCTTGGCTTCCGCGCTGGAAGTTTGCGAATCACCGCCGGCACGTCCGGCCTCGGAGACAGCTCCGCAATGAGCTCCTCGATTTGCCGCTTCGATTTGTGCGTCGCTCGTCGGAGGACCTCTGCGTGATTCTCCATGGTCAGGTGGGGTGCGATCTTGGCGATCCCGCTCAAGTGAATCCGTCCGTCCGCGAGCATTTCGAGCAGCAACGGATGCGCGCGTGACGCTCGGGCTACCGCGATTCGAAGATAGGCCTCAGGCTCCGACAAGTTCAGCACTTCAATGCAGTACGTGAACATCGACGAGCACGCCTCACGTGCGAATAGACGCCGGTGGTCGACTTCCGCGATGTGTGCGACGAGAACGGACTCGACCCGTCGCGAACGATTCAAGATCTTTGACAAGCGTTGCAGAAGCTCGTCATCTGAAAGTGATCGGAGTGTTGTTTCACGCGCCATGTTTCTTTATAGCATTCGTTTTTTCCGGGCATCGGCGGACGCGTGGTGAGCGGCGACGGCTCGAATTGAATCTCGAAACTAACTGGCGAGGCGAGGTTCCAGGTGCGTCACCAGGCGCTTTGACGCCTCATTCTCGTTGACATCGGCGCGTTCTAGAAAAACGTCTCGAAAATCGTGTCAAGAGAAAAGTCGATGTTTCTGCTCGAGCCGTGTGCGTCGAACAATGGTCGAAGCACGAGCGCGGTATCCCGCTCGCAACACCAAGCTCGTAAGGAACACTGTTGTGTTCGCAGCTCTCAGGGATCGAGTCTCATCTCTCGAGCGTCGACGCGGTGAGGATCCGCGTGAGGAATTCGTCGAGCGTTTCGTCGGAGGCCATCGCGCGGATCCTCACCGCGATGGCTTCCGGTACGTCACCGAACTTCTGGCTCAGTTGAGTCAAGAGCGTCTCCTGCTTGCCGTGCGTGATGCCGGAGCGGAGGCCTTCTTCCAACCCTGCTTCTCGCCCCTGCTTCAGCACTTTGTCCATCCAGGT
>JAJCXL010000416.1 GCA_029263435.1 Acidobacteriota bacterium
AGCTGTTTCGAGATCTCGAACACGTAAGCCTTCAAGATCTGGTCGGTCACGATGACGAGAGAAGCGATGATGGTGAGCTGGACGATGATGCGGATGCTCGTTGGGATCTGATTACGCAGCAAGCTGACGAAGAAGTTCGACAGCGTGAGCACCGCGATGACCGCGATGCTCATGACGACCGCGGTGTCCATTTTCGTCGTGACCGCGAGGGCTGAGCAGATGCCCAGCACTTGGAGCGCGATCGGGTTGTTGTTGAAGAGAGGATCGATGAGCGCCTCGCGCGCAGGATTGGCCATCAGCTTCGAACCTCTTCTCGCAGCTGGTCGAGATAGGCACCAAACCCCTCTGGACCGAGCCAGAACTTCACGAAGTTCGACACCCCTCGACTCGTCATCGTTGCGCCGGACAGCCCGTCGACTCGATAGGGATCCTCATCCACCGATCCCGCTTGACCGCGGATGACTTCGATCTGTGGGGTGGTCTCACCTGCCTCGAACGCTTTGCGGCCTTCCCAAAGCGCTTTCCACTTGGGATTGTCGACTTCACCCCCGAGACCCGGGGTCTCTTTGTGCTCATAAAACGTGATGCCTCGAATGGTTTCGAGGTCAGCGTCGAGCGCGAGAAAGCCCCACAGTGTGCCCCAAAGGCCTTTGCCTTCGATGGGCAAGACAACGAGCCCCAACTCATCGCCGTCATTGAGACGATAGACGAGCGCATGGTGCGGTACTCGAGCGACGCCGGCACGGTTTCGCTCGAGCTCGCGGGACGTTTGAGGATCGACGGATTGCTGTCGTTGGTCGAAGCTTTCGGGATCCACGTCTTCGAGCACCTCGCCGGTCGCGAGATCCACCACCACCGAGTCGATGGGCTCGAAGCGCGCTTGAATCTCTTCGGTCGTCAACGACTCGCCTTCTTCCGCAAGGCCGGCGGCGATCAATACGTTTCTCTGTTTGTCGAGAAAAGCGTTCGCGTCCTGGCGATCCCGGAGCGACACCGCTGACGCCGACACGAAGACCGCACAAACGAGACACACGATTCCCGCGAAAACGATGGAATAGGTGGCACTTCTCTGCATTAGCCGACCCCCGGTCGCAAGCTACTCAATGGTAGCGTAGCGCGCTTTGCGACGCTTGACGTTGCCGGCGATCGCAAAATGATCGATCACCGGGGCAAACACGTTCATGAACAAGATGGCGAGCATCATTCCCTCCGGATAGGCGGGGTTGACGACGCGGATCAAAACGACGAGCACTCCGATGAGGAGCCCGTAAACGAGACGACCACCGTTGGTGCCCGGTGCGGTCACCGGCTCCGTAGCCATGAACACCGTGCCGAAGGCCCAGCCGCCGAGAACGAAATGCCACCAAAACGGCACGTCGAAGAAAGGGTTCGTCGCGGAGCCGACCGCATTCAGCAAAGACGCCGCCGCGATGGTGCCGACGGTCACTCCAAGCAAGATACGCCAGGAGCCGATGCCGGTGGCGACCAAGATGACGGCGCCGAGGAGGCAGGCGATGGTCGACGTCTCTCCCATCGAGCCCGGGATCGTCCCGATGAACGCCTGACTCCAGGTGATGCCTGCATCGAGCGTCTGCTGGCCTTCGAGCGCGGCGCTCGCGAGCCACGTCGCTCCGCTGACGCCATCGGTCGACGTTTGAGCAGCGATCCAGACCTTGTCCCCCGACAGCTGTGCGGGGTAAGCGAAGAACACGAAGGCCCGCGCGACGAGCGCGGGATTCAAGACGTTATAGCCCGTGCCGCCGAACACTTCCTTGCCGACAACGACCCCGAACGTGATCCCCAGCGCCACCTGCCACAACGGAACGGTGGGAGGCAGGATCAGAGGAAACAGCATCCACGTGACGAGGAACCCCTCGTTGATCTCGTGACCGCGAACGACGGCGAATAGGGCCTCCCACGCACCGCCGACCGCGAGGGTTACGACGAGAACCGGAACGTAGTACAGCGCCCCGTGCACGAAGCTCGACACGAAGTCAGTCGAGTCCAGCGACAAGCCGAGCATCCCCATCAATGAGGTCTGCCAGTTGCCGAGAGCCTCTGCGCCAAGAGAGACGGCGAGATTCGCCTGGTAGCCGGTGTTGTAACAGGCCATAAAAATACAGCCGGACAACGCGACCACGACGAGGATCATCGTGCGTTTGAGGTCGAGCGCGTCTCTGACGTGGGACGCGTTCTTGGTCACCGCGCCGGGCGTGAACAAGAAGGTGTCGCCCGCTTCGAACAGCGCGTAGAAGCGCTTGAGCTTCTCGTGCTTGAACAGCTCCTCTTGCTTGTCGAGGATCGACCGCAGCCAGCGCACGCCTCAGCCTTCCTTCTCGAGGATCGTGAGCACTTCTCTCAAATGCACCCCGTAGTCGATCTTGCCCGGGCAGACGAAGCTCAACAGGGCCACGTCTTCTTCCTCCAGCTCGAGACAGCCCAGCTTTTCTGCTCGCTCGACATCGTGCATGACGAGGGCGCGGACCAAAAAGGTCGGTAGCAAGTCCATCGGCATGACCTTTTCATAAGAGCCGATGGGCACGATCGCCCGCGGTGAGCCGTTGGTCGAGGAGGTGAACCCGAAGAGTTTTCTTGGAATGAGCGCGGAGAGAAACGCCGGCTTCACCGAGAACTTGTCCGAGCCCGGTGAGAGCCATCCGAGAAAATGACGCTCGCGCTCCTCGCGAATGGCCGAGACCTGCAGGTGGTAGCGCCCGAGATAGCCGATCTCAGTTCCCTCGGCCTTGCGACCAGCGAGCACCGAGCCAGAAATGACACGGTGGTCCCCTTCGGCGAGCTCTCCGGCGGTTAACTCGTCGAGCGAGGCGCCGATGCGGGATCGAAGCTGGCGGGGCTGTTTGACGGAGGGGCCGGCCAAGGAGATGACCCGTTCGAGATCGAGCTCTCCGGTCGCGAACAATGCACCTACCAACAAAACGTCCTGATACGAGATGTACCAAACCTTCTTATTGCGGTCGACCGGGTCGAGCCGGTGAATGTGATAGCCGACCGTTCCCGCCGGATGGGGTCCTTTGAACCGTTCGTGCCGGCACGAGGCGGGAACCGTGATCGACGTCTCGTCAGCGGTGCAGACGTAGACGGCGCCGTCGGTCAGCTTCGCGAGCACGCTCAGACCGCGCTCGAAATCGGTGCGTCGTGCTTCGATGACCTCTTCGACGAGAGGCGCGAGCGGATGCGTGTCCATCGCCGTGACGAAGAGCGAGTGCGGTACATCGCTCGGGTCCGCGACGCGTCCGAAGGGCCGCGCGCGGAGCGAGGTCCACGCCCCGGACTCCACCATGAGCGCGCGCACTTCGTCCCGGGTGAGCGCCTCCGCGTGCTTTCCACTGAACTCGCTGAAGCTGACTTGGTCGCCGGCGCCGGCTCGCCCGCTTCGATCGTCTTTGAACAAAGCGATCACGATGGATTGAAACACACGCCTTTCGCCGCGGTGTACGGCGGTCACTTTTCCCGCTCCTGGAGCGGTGAACCTCACCCCGGGGAGCTTCTTGTCCTCGAACAACAATTGGCCGCGACGCACTTCGTCTCCAACCTGGACGTGCATGGTGGGACGTAGGCCTGGGTAGTCCGCCCCGAGTAGCGCGACGTGGCGAGGGCCGTCGTGCTCCGCGATGCCGCGGCTAGGTGCACCGGTGATCGGCAAGTCGAGACCTTTGTTCGACGTGTGAACACTCATGTCAGTGGACGAATTCCCAGGGTGTGGGTCGGCGTGCGTGGTCGTGATGAAAAAGAATCAGTTCCGAATCGTGGGAGGGTTCCCGCCCGACCCGGCAGGTGCTACCGTAGGGGTCGTAGTTTTTGGCATAACCTGACGATTTTGGCACAATTCGACCAAGATCGCAATGTAAGGCTCGTGCGAGCGAACCTTCAGAATCAACGAGTTGCGAGGATTTCCCAACGAACGCTTCTTCGAGGACCCTCATGACGGAAAAAGCCCCATACCA
>JAJCXL010000417.1 GCA_029263435.1 Acidobacteriota bacterium
CTGCTGCATCGCCGGGTTGAGGTCGATCGCGCCGACCAGTTGAAGATCCCGACGGCCAAGAATGGCTTTGGCTGTCTCCAGCCCAATTTGGCCGAGGCCGTAGAGCACAACACGGGTCCGCGCCGGCGCTTTCATAAAACACTCCTCCGATTGTCTTCAAGACGGATTAAAAGTGAAGGGAGCTTATATCAAAGGCGCAACTTGCGTCTAGCTTTCGACACCGCAGGAGGCGGATGTCGAGCTTTTCGCCACGCAGAGGGCGGGCGGCGAGCCTTGGCGGTCCGTCCCGAGACGTTGGTTTATAGTGGGGCTCGTGACATCTGAGGAGCCCAAGCTCGAGAAACTCCCCCCTCCGGCCGCCGCCATCTTTTTGTTTCTGGCGCTCGTCCTCGGTGGAGCATTGATTCCCATCTCATGGGCACTCATCTTGACGCCGGTCTTGGTGCTCGGTCTTACCGCCGCCGCTGCGATCCTGCTTCGCGTCGACATCCCGAAGACTTTCCGGCTGCGGCGGCCGTCGCTCGCGGACTTCCTGATGGCATTTCCACTCGCTATCTCGCTCTTCGTCGTAGGCGATCAAATCTCGGGACTGACTCAGTCCATAAGCCCCCTCGATCCCAAGGTGCTCGACGCGATCCGTGAGCTCCTTCGCGCGGAGACCGCCTCGGAATGGCTCTTCAAGATTCTAGTCATCGGGGTCGGCGCGGCCGTCTCGGAAGAGCTCATGTTTCGAGGGTTCATTCTGACGGCACTCGCTCGTACGGGGCGCACCGAGCTCGCCGTCGTTTTCACGTCGCTACTGTTCATGGCGCTCCATCCCCAATTTCTCGCGACGCTCGTGGCCGGCCTGGTCTTGGGCTATGTCGCGATCACGACGCGGAGCATCGTCATTCCAATCGTCGTGCATTTCGTCAACAACGTCTCGAACCTGGTGTTGTTCAACTTGGCGGATCTCGAGACGCTGGGAGAGCCCGTCTGGATCCCTCCGTCGATCTTCATACCGGCACTGGCGATTTTCCTGATCACTCTCTTCTACTACCGTCGAGAACCGGAGCCTTCGATGCCGGGGGACGTCGTCAGACCGCCGGAGCCCCGACCGCCGGCGCAATCGATCCGACCCGAGACCCTCGCCAAGCTTCAAGGAGCCATTTCTCGAGAGCTCGACGAGATCCCGCCCGGGCGTCGACGCCTCGGCTGGCTCATCGTCGTCGCGGCGGTCGGGCTCGGCGTCACGGTGCTCCTCGGGCTCTTCTCGACCTCCGTCTACTACCTCTACCCCGAGCGGGTCCACGAGGCGGGGATTGAAGTGATGCGCATCCAGAGCCAGGAAGATCTCGCCTTCGACGCCAAAGACAAAGCTCCATCCTTGACCTCGGCGTTCGAAGCGTTGTCGGCGCTCAACGCGAGTGGACAGCTCGACATCACGGATCTCGCCAGAGTCCAAGAAGCGTTTCTCCGGCTGCGCGCGGATGGAAGCCTCGACGGTCGCGACGCGGAGGCTCTCGTGGAGACGATCCGGCAAGTCGTCCGAGACAAAGCCGGCGCTCGGCCCCTTTGAAGAGGTAACGGCCCAATAGGGCCGAAGGTGGGTTACTCGTCGGGAAGTCGAGAAAAGCGAGCGTCGAGATCGACACCTTCCGCCTTCAAGCGCAAGTAGCGCCGGACGAAGATGACGGAGCCGATGGCGAGCACGACGAGATAAGTGTAAGAGGCATGGTAGTACCACGCATCCGCCTCAGTACCGACGTCTTTCACCACTTGAATCACCGTCAGCGCCGACAGCATGACAATCGCGCTGCCGGCAACGCATAGCTGAACGCCGCGTGAGCGCATGAACCGAATGTCGGCCGCGATCTGGGGGTTTCGTCTCGGAAGAGCGATCAAAGAGAACGCCATTAGAAGAAAGTTGACCAGCATCGCCGTCACGAGCAGGTCGACTCCCAAGAACAAGTCTCCGGACAGGAAGTTTCCGAGAATACCCGTCGAGGCCATCAGGGCGCTCAAGACGATGGCCCAGCTCGGAGTGCGAAACCGTGGGCTGACATGCGCGAAGACCTTCGGGAAAAAACCGTCCTCCGCCCACGCAAAGACGAGACGTGACACCGAGAGAATCATCGCCGGGAGGTCATTGACGAGTGCGATCGTCGCAGCGGCGACGATCACGACCGTCCAGGTGGGCGACAAAAGATATCCGAGCAGTCCGGGGGCGGTCAAGTCGGTCGTCGCGGCCCGCTCGGCGATGAACGTCCATGGAACCGCGTGATAGACCGCCGCGGTGAAGCACATGTAGTACGCCCCGACGCTCAGAATCGAGATGCAGATGGCGAGCGGCAGATTGCGACCGGGATTTTTTGCTTCACCACCCGCCTGAGCCACGGAATCGAAACCGACGAAGCTCGAGAACAACAGCACCGACGCCGTCAAGACCGGGCCCCACTGAAACGATCCACCCGCGGGGAGAGACAGCGTGACCCCTTCGGCGGCTTCGAGAGCGACCGCGAAATCCTCATGGTTGAACGCAAAGCCGGCCGGGATCGCGATGAGCCCGCCCGCGAACATCAGAAACATCAACGGAACGAGCGTTCGCTCGTAGAGCTTCGTGCCGAGCAAATTCACTACCGTGAACGTCCACAAGAACAAGAGGGGCAGTAGCAAGCGCGCCACCGACGACTCGAGGAGCGACGCGACTCCGGGTAGAGAGACCGCCGAGGCCAGATCCCGCAGAAACGGGACCAGCACGTAAGACACGACGCCAATCGCCATGGAGAGTCCGAACCATTGCGAGAAGCTCGCAACGAAGCCCAGATAAGGATGGAGGCTACGGCTGGCAAAAACGTAGCTCCCTCCGGCTCGCGGCATCGCGGAAGAAAGAGCCGCGTAACACAACGCGCACGCGAAAGCCGGCACGACCGCCAGCGCGTAGGAGAACAAAACCGACGGCCCGATCCCCGGTACGTTTCTTTGCAGCATGAACGGAACGACGTTCACGCCCGCGCCGAGCATCGCGCACACGCCGGTCGCCACGAGGCCGGTGAGGCCGAGATTGCGGTCCAGCTTCGGGGGGGAGCTCACGGTGAGAATCGGTCGGCGTAGAACACCGGAAACAAGAACAACACCGTCCCCGCGACGAAGACCGGGACGCCGACGCTCGGCTGCCGCTGGAACAAGAAAAAACCTGTCGTAAAAAGGTGAACGATCGCACTTCCGATAACCGCCAGGGCGAGTGAGCCCGCGAGCGAATCGACGGTCCGCATGCCAATGAGCGCGACCGCGTCCACGACGAGCGACACGCCGAAGCTCATGACGATGAGAGGCCAAAAACCGTCCAGGTAGATCGGAAGCCCGATGATCTGCCAAGAGATCGTCCCGGCGAGAGCGCTCAAAAAGGGCCGACGTCCACCGAGGCGGCGATAGGTCACCCCTTTGACTGGGGTGAATAGAAGGACGAGGAAGGACGCGTAGAGGATATCCATCCCGTCGGGCTCGCCCAGCAGGAGCAAGATCAAGGCCGCGACATCGATCGCGATGAGCACGCCGAGGTTGGGGTGAAAGCGAGCGCTCATGGTGACGCACCCAACTCTCTCGCGACGAGCTCCTCATCGGTCTCGGCCGGGCGCACGAGACGCAAGCGGCCGCCCTCGACGACGGCCTCGGCCGGCCGAGGTCTGAGGTTGTAATTCGAGCTCATCGAGAACCCATAAGCGCCGACATCGAGTATCGCGAGGAGGTCTCCGCGCTCGAGCGGTGGGAGGTCGCGCGCTCGCGCGAAGACGTCAGAGCTCTCACACACCGCGCCGGCAACATCGATCCGTTGGGCGATGCCGTCTCTCGGCACGACCGGCACGACGCCGTGATAGGCGCCGTAGAACGCGGGACGCAATAGATCGTTAAACCCGGCATTGACGATCGCGAAACGCCTTGCGTGAACGGTTTTCAGGTGCTCTATC